>JASHYW010000148.1 GCA_030042885.1 Streptosporangiaceae bacterium
TGCCGTCACAGGTAAAGGTTGCGATAGGCCCAGGGGCCGTCCGGGTGCTGGACTTGCATGCGGCGGCGCTGGTAGCGGTGTTGCGATCGGTTGATGCAGGAGGTCCGGTGCATGTGTCAGTACCTGACGTCCTAAGCGAACTGCTAGGGCATGAGGAACGGTTCTGGCAAGGCACAGCCGAACGGCAGGACCTGCTGACTGAGATGACTGTGACAACGCTCAGGCAGATCGTTGCGGCAGGGACCTTGCTAGGCTCAGATTCGCAGGATCAGGCGGTGGAGCTGCTGAGGCGGGTGCCGGGTGCGGTGGCATCGGTAAAAGTGGCGCGCTGGCTGCGGGGCCTGTACCCACCCGAGGGCGGAGAGCCCGACGGTGACAGAGTGGAGTGGCTAGGATCACTCCGCCCAGCCCGGCTTGCCGAACAACTGGTGGTCGCGCAACTGAGCGCCTCGCCCCGGCTGGCCGAAGAGTGCTTGAGTGGGCTCAATGAGCGGCAGGCGTTGCGAGCGGTGACACTTCTGGGCCGCGCGGCGGTCGACCAACAAGAGACAGCAGGGGACCTGCTAGAACGGGTACTTCCGCTACTGGAGCAGGTGATAGCCAGGTTGCCTGCCGACGTTTCACTGTTGAGTGCAATCTTTGACGCTATCCCTTACCCGTCGACGGCACTAGCTGAGGCCGATCTCGCAGTTACTCGGCGGATCCTCCCGTTGCTGCCGAGTGGTAATCCAGGGCCAAGGGCGCACTGGCTCTTCTGGCTTAGTGCCACACTTGCCCAAACAGGGCGTACTGCCGAGGCCCTACCACCAGCTCGGGAAGCAGTCGATATTTACCGGGAACTTGCCGCGGCCGATCCGGGCCAATACAACGAAGCTCTAGCCGCCGCACTGACTGACCTCGGTAACCGGTATTGGGAACTCGGGCGCCCAGTCGAGGCCCTAAACGCTGAACAAGAGGCGCTGAGTATTCGACGCGAGCTGGCCGCGGTAGACCCTGCGCGGTACCGTGCAGCCCTAGCCGCGGCGCTCAACAACCTAGGCACAACGCTCTCAGAGCTGGGCCGTCCAGCCGAGGCTCTCTCGCCGTCCAAAGGGGCGGTTGATGAATACCGCGCCCTAGCCGCCGCCGACCCTGACGGCTACAGCGCCAATCTGGCCGCCGCGCTGTCCAACCTGAGCGTTCTGTTCGCGGAGCTAGGTAGGCCGTCGGAGGCTATTGATGCTGAACAGGAGGCAGTGAACATCTGGCGGAACGTAGCGCCTGTCAATCCCGACCGGTATCAGGCGGACCTGGCTGTTTCGCTGTCCAACCTAGGTAACCGGCTCCTAAAGCTGGGCAGGCCCACAGAAGCGGTACTGCCGACTCAGGAAGCAGAGAAGATCCGGAGACAGCTGGCCGTTGCTTACCCTGACCGGTTCCGAGCGGACTTGGCGGCGTCGCTAATCAACCTCGGTGCGGTGTATTCGGCGCTGAGCCGATCGGATGAGGCCGTGAAGCCGACTCAGGAAGAGGCCCTGAAGCCAACTCAGGAAGCAGTCGATATCTACCGGGAGCTAGCCGCCGCCAACCCCGATCGGTACCAGGCAAACCTGGGTAGTGCCTTGTCCAACCTTGGGATTCGGTTCTCCGCACTAGGCCAGCCGGACAAGGCTCTGGAGGCGACTCAAGAAGCGGTCGACATCTATCGGGAGCTAGCCGCCGCCAACCCGGACCGGTACCGGGTAGGCTTGGCTAGCACCTCGTTCGACCTCGGTGGCCGGTTTTGGGTCCTGGGCCAGCCGGACGAGGCCCTGAAGGCGACTCAAGAAGCGGTCGATATCTACCGGGAGCTAGCCGCCGCCAACCCGGACCGGTACCAGGCAAACCTGGTACAATGCCGCGTACAACCTAGGCAACTTTTTCGCAAGGCTGAGCCGCCTGGACGAGGCGCTAAAGCCGACTCAGGAAGCAGTTCGTATCTACCGGGAGCTGGCCGCCGCAGACCCAGGCCGCCACGGGCAAGACCTGTCTAATGCCCTTCAACTTCTCGCTCTTACGCCGGGTGGCCGTGGTCTCACGACAGAAGTGGAAACGGCACAACCAGATACAGGTGTTAAGGATTAGACGCTCGCAACATGCAGCGGAAGCTTCCCTGGAAGATCTGAAAAGACTCCCTATCCTGAGTCCCCAGCGGGATGCTCGCATGGGCGTTACTCCATCTCGATCTCGCGGTTGGCCATTTTTCCGGCAGAGCGGAGTGCTGTGGCGGGCTCAGTCGGCCCGGGTTCGGCGTCGTGCTCGATGGCGAGCCGGTAGGCCTGCTCGACGGCCCGCAGCCGGGTGGCCACCCGCGTGTCCCGGGCGGCGATGGCCTGGCGGTTGCTCCTGCCGTAGGAGCCCTCGGGCAGGCTGTGGCCGAAGTGCTGGACCTCGCGGACGTGGGCTTCTCGCTCGTCAGCGTGCGCGGCGATGGCGAACATGGCGATCTTGGCGGTGGTGGCGTCGAGGGTGAGGCTGACCGTCTGGCTTTCGGGGTCGCGGTGGGCCAGGGCGAGGATCCGGGGGCCGTCGGTGTCGGGCCAGGCCTGCTCGGCGGGGCGGAGGCCGTGCCTGGCCCGGTCGTGGAGCCCGGCTAGCATGACGTCGGCCCGGTCGATCCGATCGCAGGCGCGGCCGAAGTTGTCGCCGATCGGGCCGAGGTCGGTGCCGCGGCTGATGCAGTACTCCATGAGCTTGGCGGCCTCTGGCTGGTCCGCGTAGTTCCCGGAGCGTGAGTGGACGCGCAGCTGCATCTTAAGCGCCGGGTAGATCGCTCCCGTATCGACGAAGCGCAGGAGCCCCTGGGCAAACTCTGGTGATTGCGGACGGGCCGCCAGCCAGATGGCCAGCCGGCGGGCGGTGATATGGTCCACCGCGCTGCCCTGGGCGTTTGCGGCAGCGACACCATCGTCGATCAGGCGCTCGTAGAGC
The DNA here is from genome assembly GCA_030042885.1 of Streptosporangiaceae bacterium. The sequence goes on from JASHYW010000148.1 coordinate 2,950, forward strand.
GGCAGATCTGGCAGCGGCCCATTCCCGTTGGTGGCGTCACGGTGCATCGGGGCCTCGCTACTCGGCGCCGCACCCAGAGCCTGGCCCTACGGCGCAGCAGGCCACAGAACCGGGCTCCCTGGCCAGGTCGCTTCTCCAGCCCGCGCGGGCTAGTACGGCCGGCAGACGCGGCCCGCCGCCGGTGCTGCGCTGCCGTACGGCTTCGGCACGGTTCATGCGGGCCTGGCCTACGACGCCATGCCGAGGAATTGCTGCAGGTGCTGGCGGGTGATGACGCGCCGTCTGCCGACCTTGGTGTAGGTCAGGTTCCCGCGGCGCATCTCGTCATACAGCAGGTCGCGGGACAGCCCGGTTAGGCGGGCGGCCTCATCGACGGAGTAGGCCAGCCGTTCGGCCGCTGGGTGTGGTTCTGGCGGGCCGCTGCCAGGTGGTGCCGGAGCGGTGGCCGTAGGCGGCGTATCGCGGGAATCGGGACTGTGGCTGCTCATGGCCTTGTTTCCTCGGCCGGGTGTCCGGGATCGCCTGGCTCGGGGATCCCCGCCCTCTGATAGAGCGATCTGGAATCGCCTGTTAGCCGCCGTTCAGGGTGAACGCCTTCGGGGTGGTTGCGTCTTTGCTGGTGGGCGTGGTTTTCGTGGTGGTTCTGGTTGCGGTGGGGTGACGTGCGGCGACACCGTGAGCGTGTCGGGTAGAGGGACGGCCCTCCCCGTTACCTTTTCGCGAAGCTCGGGGAGGGCCGTGAGGGTGCGCGGAGGCACCATTGCTCACGGTAGGGAACAACATGGCCGGCGTCGAGTCGTTGCTCGGTAACGGCCTGCTTTCGTGTCCTGGCTGCGGTGGCCGGCTGGGAGGGTGGGGTCATGCGGTCCGGCGGCGGGTCTTCACGGCGGGCCGTTTCCCGGTGTCGGTGCGCCCGCGGCGGGCGCGGTGCGGGTCGTGCGGTGCGACGCACGTTCTGCTTCCTGCGTGGCTGCTGGCGCGGCGGTGCGACGGGACGGGGGTGATCGGGGACATGCTGGCGCGGGCGGCCCGGGGCCAGGGGTTCCGGTCGATCGCGGCTGCGAGCGGGGTGCCGGAGGACACGGTGCGGGACCGGCTTCGCCGTTTCCGCAGGTCGGCGGGGCGGGTGCGGGAGCACTTCACCCGGCTGGCCGGGGTCCTGGCGGGCGATCCTGTCCCGCTGGACCCGGCGGGCAGCGTGGTGGGCGACGCGGTGGTGGCGGTCGCAGCGGCAGCGGCCGCGGGCCGCTGGCCGGCGCTCACGGTGCCGGCCTGGGAGCTGGCGGCCGCGGTCACGATGGGGTCGCTTCTGTCCCCGGTCGCCGTCTTCCGCCGGGTTCGCGGGGACACGCTGTCGCCTGCCCTGGGATGACGGTTCAACGCGAGTTCCCCTCTGCCCCCGGGCGGTTACGTCCTGTCACTCTCGACGGGCCTGCAGGAGCAGGCAGCCGAGAAAGGACAGAGCATGACGACTGCGGATGAGGCGGATAAGAAGGCGCGGGTGGACCGGGCCCGGGAGACGGGCCTGTTCCGGTACTCGCTGGTGCAGGAGCTCCTGGAGCCGGGGCTGAGCCAGGCGGAGCGGGACTGGCGGGCCAGGGGGCTGGCCGGCCGTGTCCACGAGGGGCCGCGCGGCCGCCGGGTAACGGTGTCGTACTCGACGCTGACCCGGTGGCGGCGCCGCTATGAGGAGGGCGGGTTCGACGCGCTGGTGCCGTCGCCGCGGCAGCCGTCGCCGCGGACCCCGGAGGAGGTCCTCGCGCTGGCGGAGGCACTGAAGCGGGAGAAGCCGGGCCGGGCGGCGGCGCAGGTCCGGCGGATCCTGCAGGTCACGTCGGGCTGGGCGCCGTCGGACCGGACCCTGCAGCGGCTGTTCGGGCGGCTGGAGCTGAACCGGCCGGCGTCGGCTCCGGAGGAGGAGCAGCGGGCGCTGGGCCGGTTCGAGTGCGCGAGGCCGAACGAGATGTGGACCGGTGACACCCTGCACGGCCCGGTGATCGGCGGCCAGAAGTCGTATCTTTTCGCGTTCACCGGCGACCACTCCAGGGCCGTGATGGGCGCCCGCTGGTCGCACCACGACGACGTGGTCCGGATGGCCGCGGCGTTCCGCCCGGCCCTGCAGGCACGCGGCGTCCCGAAATCGGCCTACCTACCTGGACTTGCTATTGGGCCAGGCCAGGCATCGCCGATAGAAGGAGCAGCGCGGGCTGCCGGGCACGGCCTAGGCGGACCCTTATCCTCTCGCGGGAGGACCGTCTTCATATTGGAGCGGCGGCTGCGCGTTGCGGCCGTTCCCGGCATTGCGGCGCCCGGCGTCATGACCGGTGGCTGCCCTGCTGCGGATCCCAAGCACTACGACAGTCACCAGCGCAAGGAGGACAATCGCGGTGCCTCACCTGGAACTGAATCTGGCCCCAACTGCCGAGGACATGTCGGAGATGGCTCTTGCACTTATGCGCGCGATCATTGCAGCTGCCGACCAGGATCAGGATGAGATGACCGTACTGCTCATCCACGGGGAGCCGAAGGCGGTGATCGCTCCATACGGGCATGAGCGGCGGCCGGGCGCGGCGGCCGAGATCGCGTTTGACCAGACGGCACCGCCTGAAGCACGCCTGGTGCTTAAGGACACGTGGGGCGGGAGCATCCGCATGAGTACCGAGGAGTTCCGGCAGCTTGCCAGAGAAGGCGTCTCGAGCCGCTTTGAGATGATGGCGGAGATCGCGGAATCGTGGCCGTAGGCGCGCCGGTGGTCCGCGAGTCCGGCGTCGGTGGCTGCCGACGAGAGCCGTCTCGGGCTGGGAGCAACGTTCAACTGGTCCATCGCTGGTGCTATGTCGATGATCCTGTAGTGCCGTTGCCCGGACGCGCGCAGAGGCTGCTGGTATCCGGTATGGGCGTACACCCGGCTGTAGCGCCCGACTTTGCCTGGCTCGTACGCCGCCTGCGGAAGCGCGCGGCTACCCGGCAATCCCAGCTCCAAGCGGTCAAGAACGCGGCGTATGCCTGACGGCATGCCATCTACTTCCTCAGTGTGACACGCCTGTGCAGACCGACGTCCTGGCGCGACTCCAGGGCCAGATCCAGCTGCCGATGTGGACTTTCGTTCCGTCCCGCCGTCGATTGGGCTGGCGCATGTGATCGCAGGCGGCCGCTTCAACGCGACCGGGGCCGCGCCCGACTCAGGCGGTGGACGCCGCTTCCTGGGCTGGTCAGCTAGCCCGCATTGGATCGTCAGCCGGGCTGCATACCTTTGCAGCGGACGTAGCCATAGCGCATAGTCGCCATCAGCCCCGATCGCTCATGGGTCGCGCGGAACGCGGCAGATACGGACAGTTGCGCGGAGGGCACCGATGTATAGAAATACGGTCGGCCGCTCGCGTTGGAGCAGAACCAGGAACGGGCCAACTACGTGAATGTGTCGGTAGGTAACCGCGCGCCGACCCGCCTGAACGCGAGCTGGAGCACTGCCTTTGGTGCCATCTGACTGGCCATAACGGGCTGATCTGCGCTACGGCTGGTATCAGCGGCGGCCCACGGCAGCGAAGGGGTGAGGATGGATCCGCTGATTGATCGGGGGGAGTACGCGGCGCTTGCCTATTGCACCTATCTAAACCAGGCCTCGCTGGGGCTGATACCTCGCAGCTCGGTGGAGGCGAGTGTCCGGTTCTTGACCGACGTGGCGCAGGATGGCAACCTCCGGCTGTCCGACCAGGCCGAGGCGCGCGTATTGGACGGGCTGCGAACGGCTGCGGCTGAGCTGCTCGGCGCGCCGGTGTCGTCGGTCGCGGTGGTGGGCGGCGCGAGTGAGGGCCTGGGCCAGCTTGCCGCGCTGTTGTCCAGCGCCGGGGGTGAGGTGGTCTTGGTATCCAGCGACTTCCCTAGCGTGACCTATCCATGGCTGGCCGCCCAAGGTCGGCTGGACATGGGCATCCACTGGGTTCGCGACACTCCGGACCACGACCTGACGCTCTCGCTGGGCGATGCCATCAGCGAACGCACCACGGTTGTGTGCGTCAGCGCAGTTCAATTTGCCACTGGCAGCCAGGTCGATGTCGCGGCTCTGGTAGCGCGCGCCCGAGACGTTGGTGCCCGGGTGGTGGTCGACGTGACCCAGATGGCCGGTGCCGCCCCGGTCACCATGACGCAATGGGGAGTGGACGCACTGGTGTGCAGCGGCTACAAGTGGCTGTCCGCGCCGGCCGGCGTCGCGCTGCTCGCCATTAGCGAGCACCTGGCGGCGGCCACCCCCGTGATCGTCGGCTGGAAGGGCAGCTCCACGCCGTTCGACTTCACTCCGCAAGAACTTTCTCTCGCAGCGGACGCCCGCAGGTTCGAGCTGTCCACTATGTCCTACAGCGCCGCCATGGGCCTGCTTACATCGATCAAGCTGCTCACCGGCATCGGGCTGACGGCGATCAGCGAGCACGCCAGCCAGCTGGCGGCCGATCTGGCCGAGCAGACCGCGCCGCTGGGATGGGCGCCTTACCGGGCGCCAGGTGACCGCTCCGCAAGCGGGCACATCGTCTCACTCAGGCACCCTGCGGCCACAGCCGACGACGTGCAGGCAGCGCTGGCAAGCCAGCACAACATCAACACCAGTTCCCGGGCCGGCGGCATCCGGGTATCCCTGCACGCCTACAACAGCAGCGACGACATCAGCGCCCTCGCCCAAGCGCTCGCCTCCGTCAGCCCACATTAGGCGGCCAGCCCTCTGCGTCCGGCCTTCGCGGCGAAGGCATCGACCAGCCATGCGGCGAACCTGCCCAGGCTGTAGGTCCCGGAACCCGGCCCTGGCATGCGACCTGGCGCGGGCTTGTGCCCAGAACAAGTGCACGCCCGCCCGTGATTGTCCCGTGCGCGAATCGGCCGACGCGCTGGCCTTCCGCATCCATGATTAGGACGCTTCCACTCGGCCCCACGCGGACGCCTTGATTTGGACCCACCCCACCGTTCGGGATGGTCGTGACGGCTTGAACTGGCCCCGCCTCTGATCTGGTCTTTCTCTTCGGTGATTGCTTGAACCGGTGTCCCGGTGGGCTATCTGTGTCGTTACTTTGAGACCAGGGCGGCGGTTAGCTTGCCGGTCCCGGCGCCGTGGTCGAGCACCCGCGGGCCGGGCGCGGCCTCGAGCGCCCAGCGCACCGCGGCCTGCGCGTAGTCCGGGCGGTGCTCGGCGTAGACGGCCGCGGCTGCGCCGAACGAAGATCGGAGCCGTTCGTCCTGTTCCACGCGGTTACCCTGTCCGCGCGAACTTTTAACTACGGCTCCTGCCGCGCAGGTCATCCAGGAAACTCCTGGTGGCGGAGACCGCGTCACTCGTCCGGCGGACGACGTCGGCGGCGGTGCGCACCGCGCACCCGGTCGCGCCAGGCATGGTCGCTGCCCAGTCAGTGAACGGGTGACCCGTCTCTTCGACGACGCGGACGCCAGGCGGGATATCCAAGTGGAACTCCGCGCCCGGGATCGGCTCGGTGCCGATGCCGCTCAGCTCGTACCACGACTCTGGCTTGTCGCCTGCGAACGAGATCAGCCGGAGCAGGAAGCCGAGCTCGGCGTCAACGATCACGTCGGCGGGGAAGAACAACACCGGTGCCACCCACCAGCCATCGCCGCCCTTGGCCACGCGGAGCTGGTAAGCGCGACGGCCGCGGTAGCTGATCTCCGCGCCGCCCGACAGCCGGCAGCCGAGCAGCCAGGACGAGTCGACCACGGTGGCCATGTGGCCACCCATCGGTCTGGCCGACCCGACCATGGTCCGGTCCGCGAACACCTGCCAGCGATGCTCCCCATCGCAGGCGATCGTCTTCGGGTGATTCCGGCCCGTCAGGTAGTCGATGCGGTACTTGTCCCGGCCGCTGGCGCGCAGGCGGGAAACCGTGTGGGCTACGGGCTTCCCGTGCGTCATCGCAGGAAGCGAGTCGAGGAGGTAGCCCACACCGCCGTGGCCCGCGGCACGCAGCGAATCCGGAGCCCATGCCGGCATGGCGGTCAGGTCTTGCCATTCGTCCAGGATGGCCGTGAAGGCCGGGATGTCGCCGCTGCGGTACAGGAGGTACAGCAGATCGTTGGAGGGTGGCGGGGCGCCTTCCGGCTCGAGTACGGCCGGCTCGGCGGGTGGCATCGCCTCTTGGAGGTCGCCCTCGCCAAAGTTGTGCCGACCCGGAAGGTGCGGCGCCAACCGGATGCCGGCCCCAAGACCGCCCATGGCCAGCCCGAGGACGGTATTCGCCGCCTCCCGGCCCGGCCCGCTGCCCGTCTCCCGCATGCTGTCCTCTGGATCCTGGCTGATCCGGCTGCCCGCTGGCGGCGCGAACCGGGAAAGGTCCGCCGCTTCCGGCGGGTCTAGCACGATGGCCGTCAACTCCGTGAGGCT
>JASHYW010000149.1 GCA_030042885.1 Streptosporangiaceae bacterium
CATGTAGGTGTCAATCGGTCCTTGACGGTGTTCTTGTTCACGCCTGGCGTCCGGTACAGCAGCGAGGTACAGCAACCCATGCACGCTACGGCAGTCCTGAGCAGGCATCCGCACACGGATTGGGCTGCATCGTTTGACCGCGAGCAGGGCCGCGCCTGTAGTTTGCATCCAGAAGGCCAGGGGTTCGAGTCCCCTTAGCTCCACAGGTCAGAGCCGAATTGCGATCTTGAAGGCCCCAGAGGAGAGCCAGACCAAGAGCCAAGATTGGTGCTACTTCTCATTTCGCCGGGCTCAGCATCGCAGAACACCCAGTTCCGCGCGCTGTCCGATCTGCAAGAGACCGGCGATCTCCGGGGCGGGTCAATCGGTTTCGACAGGTGAGCCCCAAATCCATGACCGCCACTGTCACTTACGCGCACGACCGGACGCTTTCAGAGGCGCCAGCGGGAGCTCGTCGCGGTCTGCGCGCCGATGGCGTGGCGCCGCGGCTGGGTGGCTGACGGCCTGGGTCCATTGTGGCCAGGGTGACGGGTCGGCGGTTAGTGGCGTCGTGTACTCGAATGCGGCGGATGCGGTGTCCCGGCCGCATTTGCGGGCAAGCAGCGTGGCGAGCTTGCCGGGCCCTGGCCCGGTCCGGGGAATGGGGATCTGGGAGATCATGACGAGGCCGGCGGGCGCGGTGATGGCGCAGGGGTGGTCTGTGGGGCAATCACCCATGACGGCCGCGACGATCAGGGCCATCGCGAGGACGTCGGTGCGCAGGCCATCGTCGAGACCGGGCTTGAGGGCGATCTGCTCGCCGAAGCTGACGATCGCGGCGGTGTTCTCGTCCGGCCACCGGCTGGCGGGGGCGGTATCGTCGAGCACGGTGATGCCCAGGCGCATCGCGGTCTCGTACAGGCGGGCGAGAGGGCCAGGAAGCCCCGGTGCAGGCACTGAGTAAGATCCGTTTCTCTGCCGCCGGAAGTTCCGCCGCGACGACCGCGGAACCGGAGACAGGATCATCACGAGCGCGGCTTTGCGGAGGCGCGGCAGGCCGATGGGTTCTGGACCAGTGGAACTTAGCGACCTACCGGCCGGCTACTCCCGCGTGGGCTGGGCTGCCGGTTTCTTCCACGACTGCCGGATCTGGCTGCGCCGGGACCAGCGCAGCGGCGGCTTTCGCCGCGACCTCGGCATGCTTGGCATTGAGTTCGGCGTTCCAGGCTTTGCAGCTGTGCCATAGCGGGATCCCTGCCCAGCAGCAGAAGAACAACAGCGCAAGCGGGATGTTCAGCCAGAACCACGTCACGACGATGATCCTCCCCGGTGGTCGGCTTCGGCGGGCGCCCTGCCGCAGGGCACTCAATATGCACGGAGCGGTCAGCTAGGCGGCTGATACACAACCCTTGACGACAGCGTGCCTGTGAGCGCAGCGCGCGGACCGGTTCGCCCACCCGTCCGTACTTGCGACCCTACGCACCCGGGCGCGTGCCCGGCATCGGGGATCTCACTGGGTTTTTCCCTAGGCCTGGTTCCCGGGCCCCTGGTGGCCGCGCATCCGGGCCGCCAGCTGGTGACGGTGGCTGACCCCTAGCTTCGTGAAGACGCTGGCCAGGTGGTACTCGACTGTCTTAGGGCTCAAGTAGAGCCGCGCCGCCGCCTCGCGGTTGGACAACCCCGACGCGACCAGCCGCGCCACCCGGAGTTCCTGAGCCGTCAATCCGGGCAGACCGGGATCGCCGCCGCCACGCGGCCGGACGCCCAGGACGGCGAGTTCTGCCCCGGTGGCCTGCGTGAAGGGGCCGGCGGCGAGGGCAGAGAAGATGCCGTCCGCGGCGCGGACGGCGGCGATAGCGGCCTTGCGCCTGCCTAGCCGGGACAGGCACCGGCCGTACTCGAGGTTCAGCAACCCGCGATGGAGGGGAAACGGTTCGCTCACACTAGCCTGGCAGCCCTCCCGGAGCACCTGCTCGGCTCGTTCCAGTTCGCTGTGTGCAATGGCCAGCGAGCCGCGCAACCATGCGGCGTTGATCAGCGCCAGAGACTCACCACGGTCGGCGGCGCGAGACTCGAACGCGGCGAGAAAGGCCTCGGCATCCCCGAGGCGGCCGGTCCGGATCAGCGCCCAGATCTGCAGCGGGCGCCACCAGAAGGCGGCCGGGTCGTCGTAGCAGTCGATCTCCGGCACGGCCAGCGCCGCGGCCGCACCACGGAGCACCTCGGCCGGATCATCCCTGGCGAATCCCAGGATGCTGCGAGCAGAGGCAGCGAAGATCTCAGCGAAGCCGCCGAAGGTACGCGCCGCATCTTCTGCGGCTTGGACGTGGCCAGCGGCCACCGTCCAGTCCCCGCGGCAGGCGGGAACCCTTGCCGCCGCGCTGTGCACGATGGGCAGGTCATAGTAGAGGTCCGCGTCGCGGGCCAGCGAGACCGCCAGTTCGGCGTGGTCCTGGCAGTCATCCCAGCGGCCGCCCCTGAACTCGGCCTCGGCGAGAAATGCCAGCGGCTGGCCGGGAAACCGCACCTGGAGCCCGGCCTTAATCCGTTTCACCGCCACTCCCAGGTCGTCCATCGCTCCCTGCAGGTCACCGATCCAGAGCTTGACCAGGCCGCGGAAGGCGACCGAGTCAGTCTTGGCGGCCGGCACCATCGCCGCCCGCTCGGGCAGGTCGCCGAACAGGCCCAGCGCCTTGCCGCCTTGCCCGCTGAGGGTGAACGGTATCGCGCGCATGCCGCGGGCGGTGTCGTACCATGGCTCGCTGCCGGCGGCGCCGTCCAGTGCACGGTCCAGCCACATTGTCGACTCAGTGAACGAGCCGGATATCCCGAACAGCATGCCGAGCCCGATCGCGGCCTCCGCCCCTGCCGACGCATCCGCCATGGGATCACGAGCGTCCCACGCCGCCTGCAGCAAGGTCCGCGCGTCCGCCGGCCGCGCCGCCAGCAAGGCGAGCTGGCCCAGAGCCGCATCCCTGCGGGCGCTGACCGGAAGCAGCTCCACCACCGGCCGTGCGGCCTCGGCCTGGGCGACATCGGCGGCCCGGACCAGCAGCTCGAATGACGACAACACGCGCTCATCACGCTCAGGTCCGGCCTGTGACACCGAAGCGGCCTGCTGCAAATACCGCGCCGCCAGGCGCAGCTTCCCGGCGGCGGCTGCCTGGCAGGCCGCCTGGTCGAGGTCGGATGCCAGTTCCCGGTCCGCGCCGGCTGCCGCGGCGGTCCGGTGGGCCAGCGAGCCCTCACCCCCCGCGATCGCTGCGGCACGCAGATGGAGCACCCGCCTGCTCTCGGCCCCGAGGTCGCCATAGACCGCCTGGCGGATGAGCAGATGCGGGAAGGACACCCGCCAGCCCGACGGCGTCTCCTCCTCAAGCAAGATTCCGGCCCGCTCGGCCTCGCCGAGCGCCGCAGCCGCAGCCGTCGTGCCCGCCACCGCAGCCACATCGACCAGCGTGCTGTGCTCCCCGAGCACCGCCGCGGCCGCCACCACGTCACGCGCGGCCGCCGAGAGGGCGGCCAGCCGGAGCTGGATCACTTCGGCCAGCGACCGCGGCGCCCGCACCAACCCGCCAGGGTCGTTCAGCGTATCGTCACTCAGTTCAGCCAGAAGCGCCCGGGCCAGCAGCGGGTTGCCGCCCGTGTACCGCCTTAGTCTCCGGAACGTCCGGTCGGAGAGCCCACCGCGTCCAAGGGCCCGGCACAGCATCCCAACCTCGTCCACCTCAAGCCCGGTGAGCGTGAGCCGGGCACAGCGGCGATCGCCGCTCACAAAGCGCTCCCACCCCTCGCCCAGCTGGGACATCCCGCCAGGTCGACACGTCAAGATCACGAGCACACGGTCCGCGCCCAGCCGCCGGCAGGCGAACAGAAGGGCACGCGCGGACGCCAGGTCAATCCACTGCAGATCCTCGATCACCACGGCGACCGCCTCGCACTCCTGCACGGAGGAGAGCAGGGCCAGCAGCTCCACGCCGACCCTCAGCGGATCCGCGTCCGCACACGGACCCCGGGAGAGCAACTCCAGGCCGGCCAGCGCCCCGGCCGCAACGCCGGCCGCCCCGGCCCCCAGCTGCTGCACCACGCCGTAAGGCAGGAACGCCTCAGCCTCCTCGCCACTGGCGGCAACGACCGGCACGCCCCGCTGGCCGGCGACAAACTCAGAAACAAGCGACGACTTGCCGATCCCAGCCTCCCCCTGGATCAGCACGACGTGCGGCTCACCCGCGCGCGCCCCGGCCAGCGCGGCACGTAGCACGGCCAGCTCCGGCAGGCGGCCGACGAATACCCGCGCCGGGCGTCCGGACGTCCGGTCACCGTCCATACAGGTCCCCACCCCGGGCGAATCACAAGCCTCAGCTAGACGCGCCCGCACATCCACTGCACGACGATCATTCCGCCGGGCCTTCGCCCGACAGGCACACGACTACTCCTCACATAGTAAGACCCCGCGCTCGCAGCGTCACGAGGCCCGAGCACACCGCCTGCCCTACGCCACCGTGACCTCGTCAGACCATAACCGTCGACCTGGACACAGAATCACCCGTTCGGGCGCCGCCAAACCACCCTGCAGATAAACCAGGCCAGCCATACCCAACGGCGGATCTCGCGCGACGGCCGCGGCCTGCGATCGTCACGCTGCGCGACTAGCGATCCAGAACGTGGGCGATCTGATGCGGCAGCTGTAGTTCGTGATCGTGGGCCGCTCGCGTGCTGCTTCGGTGACCAGGCCGTGCACGTCCTGTTCTCCCCGTGGCTGCTGGTGGCCGTCGCCATCCTGGCCTGGATCAAGTTCCGGCCGCGCCGCTTCCACCAGTAACCCGGGTCCCGCGCGCTCCGCTCCCGCGTTCCTCCTCAGAAGCGGCGCGTCGCTCCTCCCGTCCTCCGTCATCCGGGGGACGGGAGGAGCCATCGGCAGGTCAGGCCGCTGGCTGTCCGGGTTACTTGAAGAACCTGAGCAGTTCGGCGTTGACTTCTTCGGCGTGGGTCCAGCACAGGCCGTGCGAGGCGCCCTGGATGGGGACGTACTCGCTGCC
>JASHYW010000150.1 GCA_030042885.1 Streptosporangiaceae bacterium
GGCTGTCCTTCGTCTACCTGGGCGCCGTGGATATCGCGGGCCACCTCACCGGCGCGGGGGCCGCCTACCGGGACGCGGCCCGGGCCGCCGACCGGCGGGTGGGGCGATTGCTCGATGCGGTCAGGTCCCGCCCGTCCAATCAGCAGGAGGGCTGGACGGTCGTGGTGCTCACCGACCACGGTCATCTGGACCAGGGCGGGCACGGCGGCCGCGAGCCGGAGGTGGCGACCGCGTGGGCGGCCGCCGCCGGGCCGGGCATCGACCCGGGCGGCTCGCCGGTGATCACCCGCCAGGACCAGATCGCACCGCTGGTGCTGGCCGCGCTGGGGCATCCGGGGGCGTGAAGCGCCCGGCCCTTCCTGGCGCGGGCACCACGGACCGTTCGGCAGAAATAGGGCGCCAAGCCGGTGAAGGGGGACGGGGTCAGGGGACGGTCAGGATCTGCGGGCCGTCGGCCGTGATGGCGACGGTGTGCTCGGCGTGCGCCGCGCGGCTGCCGTCGGCGCTGCGGATGGTCCAGCCGTCCTCGTCGATGTGATAGCTGTCCTGGCCGCCGGCCAGGAACCAGGGCTCGATCGCGATGACCAGCCCGGGGGCGAGCCCGCGGCCGCGAGGACCGAGCGGGCCGCCTCGTCCAGTTCGGCCCGCCGCGTGCCCGCCTTGGCCTGAGCGCGGACGGTCGCCAGGATCTGCGCGACCACCCGCCCGGAGGCGCGCATGGCCTGGATCTCGCCTGGTGTCTTGATCTCGACCACGGGCCACCACCTCGCTTTGCGGTATTACTATGCCGCATCGCCAGGGACGTTGGTCACCGCGCGGTCTGCCCTAAGGCCCTGGACCGGGCCGCCCCGCCCGGGCCAGCCTGATCGGCAGACCAGGCAGGTGAGGGCATGACCGAGACGACCATTACCCAGACCGCGTCGATCCTGTCCGATCGGGCTCACTACCTGATCGCGACCGCGGCCCGGGCGCCGTCGGTGCACAACACCCAGCCGTGGCGGTTCCGGGTCACCCAGACCGCGATCGAGCTGTACTGTGACCCGCGACGCAGGCTGCAGGCCGACCCGATGGGCCGGGAGATGCTCGTCAGCTGCGGCGCCGCCCTGTTCGGGCTGCGGCTCGCGGTGCGCTCGCTCGGGTATCAGCCCGTCGTCGAACTGCTCCCGGAGCCGGGCCGGCTGCGGCCGCTCGCCCGGGTGAGCCTGGGCGCGGCCACGCCGATGACCGTGGCGGAACGCGAGATGGTCAAGGCGCTACCGCACCGGCACACGCACCGGGGCGCGTTCGGTCCCGGCCCGCTGCCCGCCGGGCTCCTGGCCGGTCTCCAGCACGACGCCCTGGCCGAGGGGGCCACGCTGGCGATCGTGGAGCCGGGCCTGGCCTACGAGCGGCTGTCAGACATCGCCGACGCGGTCAGCCGCAGGCTGCGGCGGGATGCGCTGGCCCGGGCGGATGCACAGCAGTGGACCAGGAACGCGGCCAGCCTGGCCCGGGACGGCATCCCGGCGCACGCGTTCGCCGACACGTCGCGCGCGGCGCGCCCTGGCCCGCGCGGGCGGCTCCCCGGGCGGGACTTCGACCTGGGCCGTGGCTTCGGGCTCCTGGACCCCGAGGGTCCGGCTCCGGCCGCCACCGCGGTGCTGCTCACGTCCGGCGACAAGCGGGCCGACTGGCTCCGCGCCGGGCAGGGGCTGCACCGGCTGCTGCTGCACGCGGCCAGCAGGTGGGTTTTCGCCAGCCTGCACACCGAGTTGCTGGAGATCTCTTCGATCCGCGCGCTGGTCCGGGACCGCCTGGCGCTGCCCGGCGCCCCGCAGATGCTGCTCCAGCTGGGCGTGGCCGATACCACCTATCCCACCGGCCGCAGGCCCCCGGACGAGCTGATCGAACCGTGACGCCCGGACGCTGAACGCGAGATAGTTTGCCTGGGCCGTGATCTGCAGTGCGCGGGCCGGGAAAGACCGGTGCCGGGCCTTGTGAGCCATGCGGCCTGCGCGGGGGCTGCGCTGGTATGGCGCGTCGTTCCCGCCGCTGGCATCGTGGCGCTGGAGGCGGACATGGGCATCGCGGACCTTCCCCGTCCGGTGGGATACGGGGCGCGACCCGGTGGTCCCGTGGTCCCCGAGCCCGGGGAGGTCGGCTACCGCCGCGGCCACCTCATCCATGTACTGGCAGCAGAGCTGATGTACCGGGCATGGACTCGCAATGACCGGGCCGCCGCCGCGACCGAAGCGACCAGTGCGGCGGTGAACGCGCTATTCGCGCACGCCTGGGAGGCGTCTGACGGATGGAGCTTCGCCCAGAGCGGTGCCGCCGCGGGCTCGTTCACCTGCACGTGGCAGCGCACCGGGGAGCAGCTGACCCTTGAGGGCAACGACGGCACGGGTGCACCGTTCTATTACGTCCGTCAGGTGACTTTCCAGCCCCAGAGCCAGTACTAAGCTGCGTCCGGCAGGCGACCAGCACGCCGCCTCGCGCCATCCCGGCAGTCATGAACTGACTCTTGCGGAGTCGAGCCCGGAAACCTCGAAAGTGCGGATCGGCCGGGAGAAGCCACGCAACGATAGCTCGCCGACCAGCCGGCTCACAACGAGCTCTTCGGCTGCCGCGTTCACGCGCTGGGTGACGAGGATCTGCCAGGGCGCCGCCTCGGCACACAGGCGTGCTGCCAGGTTGGTGACGCTCCCGATTGAGGCGTAATCGAAGCGGTCGGCATAGCCGACCCGTCCGAGTGTGGCATAGCCCTGAGCGATGCCCACCCCGAGGGCCAGCTCATGACCGCGACGCTGCCATCTGTCCGCCAGCTCCTGCACCCGCTGCCGCATCGTCAGCGCCATCCGGACAGACCGCAACGGCGCGTCGTCGCACGGGATGGGATCGTTGAAAAAGACCACGAGTACATCACCGGCGAACCGCTCCAAAGTCCCCTCGAAGCGGGCTATGAGCTCGCCCAGGGCACCGTGATACTCCCCGAGGATCTCCCAGACATCCTCGGGTTCAGCCGTTTCGGCGAAGGCGGTGAAGCCACGCAAGTCACAGCACACCACCGTGATCTCGCGGCGGTGCGCGTTGAGGAAAGACTCATCGCCTGAGCTGATGATGAGGTCAGCCAGCTGCGCCGGAAGGAAGCGGCGCAGACGGCCCACGCGTTCCAGTTGCTCAACCTGGTCCTGGACGCGCTGCTCGAGCTCACGGTTCCACCGCGCCAGCTCGGCGGCCTGACGTTCGATCGTGTCGTGGTACCGCTTGACCCGGACCAGAGAGCGTACCCTGGCCAGCAACTCGGCCTGGTCGAAAGGCTTGTTGACGAAGTCGTCGGCGCCGGACTCGATGGCGCGGATCTTCTCCTGTTCTCCACTCGCAGTGATCATGATCACCGGCAGGAAAGCCGTCCCTGGATCTTCGCGGATCCGGCGGCAAACCTCATACCCATCCATGCCGGGCATCAAGATGTCCAGCAGAACGACATCTGGGTGCTCCTTGCTCAGCACGTCCAGAGCTTCCTCCCCGGAGGACGCCGTGGCCACCCGGAATCCCTTTGGGGACAGCACCGCCTCAAGCAGGCGAACGTTTTGCGGCAGATCATCCACGACGAGTACGAGCGGGTCCGATGTCACTCAGTCCCCCCTGAGAGGAATCGGCGAACCTGATCGGGAAATGCACGGACACTGATCGGCTTCTCTACGTACCCGTCGAAGCCGGCCTTCAAGGCCCGTTCCCGATCGTGCTTCATCGCCTGGGCCGTTACCGCGACCACGGGTATGTCCGCTGTCCGCGGGTTCTCGCGCAGCCGGCGAAGAGCCTCCATGCCATCGATACCGGGCAGCTGGAGATCCATGAGAACGAGATCGGGAGGCTCGCTGACCGCCAAGGTGATGCCGTCCTCGGCCGTCCGGGCCACCCGCACGTCGTAGCCTGCGTACTCAAGCAGGTCCCGCAGCAGCTTGAGATTCCGTTCGTTGTCCTCCACGACCAGGATCGCGTAGGTCATCCCGACTCCGAAGCCGGCGACTGGCGACTTGTGCTCGCCCAGCGAAGCAGTCCCGCGAGGCCGGACAGATCGAACTCCGTCTTGCGCGCCACATACGTGATTCGCCCCTGCAGTCGCTCCTTGTCCTGCTGGGTCATGGACTTGGACGTCAGGATGACCACGGGGACGGATTTCGTGTCGGGGTCTGCTCGCAGCGCCTCCACGACTTCGAAGCCATCCATGCCGGGCATGAGAAGGTCCAGCAGCACGGCTGAGGGCTTCCGTTCCCGGATCAGCGCCAGCCCCTCCTGGCCCGTGGCCGCGCCCAGCACCGTCCATCCCTCGGGCTCGAGACTGGCCCGGACCAGCTCTATGGCAAGGGGATCGTCGTCAACCGCCACCACCGTGTGCTTCAGCTCCGGCATTGCCGCTGCGCGGTAGAGGGCGGCCAGCAGCTGCTCCTTGCCCACCGGCTTGACGAGGTATTCGGCGGCGCCCAGCGCAAAGCCGCGGCCACGCTCATCAAGCATCGACACCACGACCACCGGTATCGCTGCCGTCCTCGGATCCGCCTTGAGCTGGGCGAGAACGTCCCAGCCGTCAATTCCCGGCAGCAGGATGTCGAGGACGACGCCTGCGGGATTCAGCCGGCGCACCGTATCCAGGCCTTCTTCGCCGTCTCCGGCGCTGACGACGCGGGCGCCCGCCGCCTCGAGATAGGCCCGCAGCAGGTCGAAGGACCGCCGGTCGTCTTCCACGACAACGACGGTAGGTCTGGGGCCCAGCGCCGACTCCAGGGTGATACCTGAATCCAGACCGGCCTGCGGCACTGGCTTCACCGCCGGTTCCCCGGATCCGGCGGGCAGCGCGATCCCGAATGTGCTGCCCTTCCCAGGTTCGCTTTCGACCCAGATCCTGCCCCCATGCAGCTCAAGGATCCGCTTGGACAGGGTGAGCCCGAGCCCGGTTCCCTCGACCTGCCCGGAGGAGTGGGTGCCTTGCTGGAAAGAGTCGAAGATGCGCTCGCGGTCCTCAGCCGACACGCCCACCCCCGTGTCGGTCACCAGCACGACGAGATCCTGACCACGTATGGAGGCGCGGACGTCCACGCGCCCACCCTCGGGGGTGAACTTCACCGCGTTGGACAGCAGATTCAGCACGACTTGCCGGAAGCGCAGGCGATCGGCGTCAAGCAGGCCAACCTCGGGATCGACGTCAAGGCTGAGGAGAATTCTCTGCTGGAGCGCTCGCTCACGTACCATCGAGAGGCAATAATCCAGCGATTCGCGGACGGCGAATTCCGAGCGGTTCAGGACCATCTGGCCGGCCTCGATCTTCGACAGGTCCAGAATGTCGTTCAGCAGTTCGAGCAAATGCTTGCCAGAGCTCCATATGTCACGCAAGTAGTCGTCTTGACGCTCGTTGAGCTCGCCAAACATGCGCTCCAGTAGCACTTCAGAAAAGCCGATGATGGCGTTCAGCGGTGTGCGCAGCTCGTGGGACATACTGGCCAGGAATTCCGACTTGTGCTGGCTCGCGACTGCGAGTGCGGCGCTCTGCCGCTCCAGTTGCCGGTACAGCTGCGCGTTGATCAAAGCCAGTGCGGACTGGCTGGCGAACGTCTCCAGAAGGTCGTAGATCTCTTGCGGGATGCGCCCGGGGGTATGGCGGCGGATCACCATGGCACCGACGGGGCGGCCCTCTCGGAGCATGGGAACGGCAACCAGGGAGCGCCAGCCGCGCTCGGCCAGGACGTTCAGGTGAGGATCGAGTGGCGCGTCGCGAAGGTCCGTGAGCTCCAGGGGCCGGCCCAGCGTCGCCGCTTTGCCGATAAAGGTGCCATCAAGTCCTATCCGGGCGCGCCGGAGAGCGTCGAACGCTTCCGGGCTGGTGCCGCAGACGGTCTCGACGCGGAACTCCCTGGCATCCTCGTCGAACTCGTAGATAGAGCCGCCGTCCGACCCAGACAGCTGCACCGCTTGCGTGATGATCGTGTTGAGCACCTGGGTGAGGTTCAGGCTGGAGCTCACCGCCTGACCCACCGCACCAAGGGCCTCGAGCTGAGTCACCTTGCGCCCGAGCTCGTCGGTGCGGCTCTCCAGCGCCCGCACGAGATCAACAGTGCGGACGGCGAGAGCCGCCTGCGCCGCGAAGGCCGTAAGGACCTTCACCGCGTGATCACTGAACGGATCGACCTGGGTCCGCCACACCGAAAGCATCCCGACAACTTCGCCGTCGAGGAGCATCGGGACACCCATGACTGTCCGGTAGCCGGCCATCCGCTGCGCATCTGCCAGGGCGTAGTCGGGGTCTGCGAGCACGTCGGTGATCTGCGTGGCCCGCCGGTCGAGCCCGACCCGGCCGGCCAGCGTTCCCCGGTCCAGGACCACGGGATTACTGGCGATGAATTCCCGGTACTCCGGCGTCATCCCGGAGCCGTGTGCAAACCGGTACCTGTCCCCATCCACCAGGAATACTTGCCCGGCATCGGCGGCGCAGAGCTTCCGCGCGGATTCGACGACCGTTTCAAGTACTCCCTCGAGATCAGATGCGGACCGTCCGATGACGGCAAGAACCTCGCTCGTCGCAGCGAGTTGCTCACGCACCTCAGCCAGCTCATCACCCAGCCGTCCGGTCTCGACGGTCATCCCCGCGTTGATGGCCGGATCGTGATGGGCCGGCTTTCGCTTGTCCCGCTCGACCATTCGGCCTCCCCTGCGCGATGCACCCGAAGGCATCACTTTCGCACCAGTGTCCCTCCGTTGGCAGTCGGCAGACAACGCCGGCGGACGCCGCAGGCTTCACGGATGGCACGGTGGAGGGTGTCCTGTCCTGCTCACGCCGGACAGTGCTGTTACCGCGATGAACTCACCGTCGATCGGCAGCCGTTGGTGGCATGGGCAAGGTGGAGCATGCCATGGTGAACCGCGCCGGGCACCTTGACCAAGCGACAGCCGGCGATGCCCGCGCCCGGCGGTCTCTCCACGTTAGCGCTGCCCGATGAGCCTGCTCCTATCCAGATCCTGGACCCACTGATCCAGGTCGTCACTGGCCTCCCGGGTGCCCGCCAGGACGGCTAGGTGAGCGTCGCCGCTGCTGTCGGCCGCAGCGGCCACGACAATGGCCCCGGCGGGCAGCGGACCGTCGCTCGCGGCGACGCCGTCCCTGGTGAGCCCGGCGGCTAGACCCGCGCGCCGACCTCCAGCCGGGCTGATCACCAGCT
>JASHYW010000151.1 GCA_030042885.1 Streptosporangiaceae bacterium
GGCCGCTCATGCCCAGGTGGATGCCGAGATCCGGCCCGGCACCTGGCGGTCCGGCCAGCGTCTCCGAGGTCTCGCACCATATCGCCTTGCCGCGCCGGTGAGCCGCGGTGAGCATGCGCCCGGTCAGCGCGGCGCGCACTCGCCGGGGGAGTGCGGCCGGCACACGAACGCGTCGGCATCGTCGACGGCGACGATGCGCCGGCCCAGGGCCTGGTCGGCGATCAGGCGGCGGGCGTTCTCGACCTCGGGAAGCTCCGGCACCTAATCGCCTCCGCGCACGGCCGCGAACCTCGCGTCGGCCCGGTCGATCTGGGCCAGGATGTGCTCCTTGACCGCGGCGTCCAGCGGCGTATCGGGCCGGGCGAGCACGTCCCGCAGCACCGGGACCAGCGGCGCGTACTTGTCCGCGAGCCTGCGCAGCCTGGGACCGGTGGTGTGGATCAGGCCGGCCCCGTTGTCGGTGAAGTCGGAGGCCTTGATGACCCGGGCCCACGGGGAGTCCCGCAGGCTCTCGGCCACGTGCTCCCGGTACTGCTCGTCCGCGTCGCGGTCCGGTGCGAATGGCGGGTTCGTCACAGCGCCGACCAGTTCGGTCACCCGGGGGCCGAACTGCTCGGCCAGCACCCCCAGCGCGGCCTGCTGGCGGGCCCGCGGGTCGGCGTCTGCGGCCGAGCCGGCCAGCTGCGCGGCATGGTCTTCCACGGCGTCGTGCAGCAGGGCGGCGCAGATCACGTCGGTATCGCGCACGCGGTAATACGCGATGATCCTGATCGCCACCCTGAGCAGGTGGTTGAGGTAGGGCTCGTTATCCCTGCGGTCGGCGGCATGCAGCCGGGCGGCCAGGTCCAGCGCCCGCTCCAGCCGCGGCCGGTCCGCCTCCGGCCAGGACGCGATCTCCGCCGCGAACCGGTCCCGCAGGCCCGCCTCGCCGTAGGTCGAGGTGATCGCGTGCAGCGGCATCGCGGCCAGGAGCCGCTGCCGGTCGCTGTCCATGACCTACAAGTAGCACACCGTCAGCCCGTCATGCCGGCCATGTCGGCCGGCTCACGCCTTGGAGGCCTGCGGCTCCTCGGCGGGCGCGGGGAGCAAGGGCAGGAAGAGGGCGAACCTGGTCCTGCCCGGGCGGCTGGTCACGGTGATGCTCCCGCCGTGCACGGCGACCACGGCGTCCACGATGGCCAGGCCGAGCCCGGTGCTCTTCCCGGCGGCGTCGAGATCTCGTGCCCGCGACGTGTCGGCGCGGGTGAACCGTTCGAACAAGTCCGGCAGCAGTTCGGGCGGGATGCCGGGACCGTCGTCGGTGATGCTCAGCTCCACCTGCGGTGCGGCAGGCATCACGCCGCGCTGCACCGTGGCGTCCTCCGTACCGCGGGCCTGACGCGGCGCCTGCGGGTCACCGGGCACGGCCAGCGCGACGCTGACCGTGGAGCCGGGCGGGGTGTGCTTGCCCGCGTTGCTCAGCAGGTTGGCCATGACCTGGTGCAGGCGGTGCTCGTCGCCGTTCACCAGGATCGGTTCGTCCGGCAGGTCCAGCTGCCAGCGGTGGTCGCTGCGGGCCACGCGCGCGTCGCTGGTCACGTCGATGACAAGCCGGGACAGGTCGACCGGCCCGCGCTCGAGCGGGCGCCCGGCGTCAAGCCGGGCCAGTAGCAGCAGGTCATCCACCAGGACGCCCATCCGGGCCGACTCCGACTGGACCCGCCGCAGCGCGTGTGTCACGTCCTCGGGCACCGGGCCCGGATTCCGCAGGGCCAGCTCGGCATAGCCGCGGATCGCCGACAGCGGGGTGCGCAGCTCGTGCGAGGCGTCCGCGGCGAACCGGCGCAGCCGGGCCTCGCTGGCCGCGCGGCGGCCGAGCGCTCTCTCGACGTGATACAGCATCCGGTTGAACGCGGCGCCGACCCGGCCCACCTCGGTCCGCGGATCGCTGTAGGGCACCCCCGCAGGCAGCGATACCTCGCCGGAGTCCAGCGGTAGCTCAGCCACTTGGGCCGCGGTCGCGGCCACCCGGCGCAGCGGCCGCAGCGACAGCCGCACCAGCGCCGTGCCGAGCACGCCGGCCAGCAGCAGAACACCGAGGAAGACGATCAGCTCGGCCAGCGCCACTTGGCTCAGCGTGCTGTCCACGGTGCTCATCGGAAGCCCGGTGATCAAGATGTCGCCGTCTTGCCCCGCCACGGCGGTCACCCGGTAGTCCGCGTCGAGCGACGTGAGTCTCACGCTGTAAGCGGTATTCGACCAGGGTGTCGGCTGGTACGCGGGCTGGTACACCGGCAGCGCCATGAGAGCCTTCTTGTCGGCCGTCGACAAGGGTGGGCACTCTTGGTTATACATGCCATTTACGACACCACAATTGGTGATCACGCCATTCTTGATTCGCACGCCCAGCATCCCCTGCGGCTGCCCTTGGCTGCAGTTGTTGCTGTTGGGCGGCGGCTGGTAGCCGTCCGGATCGCCGCCCCCCGGCTGAGCCGGGCCGCCGTCCTGGCCGGTGGCGTCCTGGTGGGTGGCCTCGATGCAGGAGACATAGGTGCTGCTGGCGCTGCGCAGCTGCCCGTCGAGTGCGGAGACCATCGAGTCGCGGACGGCCAGGTAGGTGACCACCCCGATGATGGCGCAGGCACCGACGAGCAGCAGCAGGACGCCGGTTATCAGCCGCGCGCTGAGCGTCCTGCCCGCCAGCCAGCTTGCTCGCGGACGCCGCCGGCCAGCCTCGCGCCCGGCGGACATCAGCTCGCCGGCTTCAGCACGTAGCCGACGCCGCGGAGGGTGTGGATGAGCGGCGGGCGGCCGGCGTCGATCTTCTTGCGCAGATAGCTGATGTACAGCTCCACGACGTGTGCCTGGCCGCCGAAGTCGTAGTTCCACACCCGGTCCAGGATCTGCGCCTTGGACAGGACCCGCCTTGGGTTGCGCATGAGGAACCTGAGCAGCTCGAACTCGGTCGCGGTCAGCTCGATGAGCTCGCCGTCCCGGCGGACCTCGCGAGCGTCCTCATCCATGGTCAGGTCACCGACGGTCAGCAGCCCCTCGGTGTGGGCACGGGTGAGGTTGGCGCGGCGCAGCAAGCCGCGCAGCCGGGCCAGCACCTCCTCCAGGCTGAACGGCTTGGTCACGTAGTCATCGCCGCCGGCGGTAATGCCGGCCACCCTGTCCTCGACCGCGTCGCGTGCGGTCAGGAACAGTACGCATACCCGGGGTATCTCCGCACGGAGCCTGCGCATGACCTCAATGCCGTTGAAGTCAGGAAGCATGACGTCGAGCACCACCGCCTGGGGACGGAACTTACGGGCGGCCCGCACGGCGTCGGCGCCGGTGCCCGCGGTGCGTACGGCCCAGCCCTCGTACCGGAGCACGCTGGCCAGCAGTTCAGCCAGGCTCGGCTCGTCGTCGACGACGAGCACCCGCACCGGTGTTCCGTCCGCCCGCTGGATGCCGGCCTGGCTGCCGCTCGCGGTCGGAGTGCTGGACCGCGCCGGCGACGTGGCAGCCGGGCTGTGATCTTCCATGTTCTTCAAGCTCGCTTGTCGTCCCCATCGGATCTGTACCTCGCAAACCCGCGGGGCGGATCCTCCGTCTAGGTTCTCATTTCATGCGGAGGATGTGACCGGCAGGTCAGAATCCGCTCTGAATACCCTCTGAGGTCTCCGCGAAGCCGGCTCAGGAGCTCGCCCGGGACCCGGACCCACCCAACTCAGCCGCTGCCCAGCAGCCGGGCGAGCTTGGAGGCCGACGATGACCGTCGTGCCCCGGCCTGGTGCAGGGCCTGCCCGGCCGCTTCCAGCAGGTCCTGAACCTCGGAGCCCTTCGTGAGGGCCTCCACCTCGATCTCGCGCCACATCACCGGCTCGCCGCCCGGCTGGTCGAGCCTGGTGGCTGTCACCCGGTCGTCGGCGACCTCGGCCAGCGGCTCGCCGGCCTGATCGGTCAGTGTCACCACGGTCCGTTCGGTGTCAAGAATGGCGATGGGGCGCAGAGGGTGGCCCGCGGTGATGTCCTCGACCTGCGCGGCCAGGCGCGCCGGTATGGCCTCGATGCTTCCGGTGTCGCTGTGGCCAAGCGGAGCGCGCAGTTCCTGCCTGGTGTCCTTCCGCACCGGCAGCTTGAGGTGCCAGCCCTCGTCGGTGCCGCCGACTCGCCGCCGCAGCGTGATCCGGTTGCGGATGAGGTCGAGTTCTTCGGTGTCGAAGTAGGTCGCGCTCAGGTAGTACCGTCGCGGCCCGGTGGACTTCGCGCGGCCGCCCAGGCAGGACAGGTCGGGCAGCGCGAAGTCGGCGTCGGCCTCGTATTTCTGCTCGGTTTCCAGGTAGTCGCCGGTGTTATCGGTCACAGCTCCAGGCTACTGGGGCCGTCTCGTCCTGTACCGTCTAACCCATGGCCAGCGTGAGTGCCCGGGACGAGCGCGAGGCGTCGGCCACCCATCTGCTCGCGGTGAGCGCGGCGGCGATCGTGGTGTCCTTGCTCATCATGGTCGTGGCCTGCGTCAACGGCCCTTCCGTCAGCGTCCCGAGCCTGACCCATCCGGCGTCGGGACCGCCGTGGTGGCATCCGCTGCATCTGGGGTCGTCCGTGGTCTTGCTGTCGCTGTGGGCGGCGGCGGTCATCGCGGTCGCTGGGGTGGCCACGGGGCTGGTCGCGGTGTCCCGGGGCGCCCGGCCGCCGGTCAAGCTGCTGCTGGCCGGCGTGTTTGTGGTCATCGCCATCTTCACCGTGCTACCGCCGGGCGGTTCCAGCGACGCCGTCTCGTACGGGATCGACGGCAGCATGGTGGTGGCCGGGCACAGTCCGTACGTCATGACGCCGAACGAGTTCCTGGCCACCGGCGCCCAGATCGCCCGGAACAGCCCCAAGACCTGGCAGAACAGCCTGTCAGACTACGGTCCCCTGGGCACCGCGTCGGAGTGGGCGGCAGCCGAGCTCGGCGGTAACTCCATGGCGCGCATCACGTTCTGGCTCAAGCTGTGGACGTCGCTGGCGTTCGGAGCGGTCGTGCTGCTTCTGGACTGGGTGCTGAAACCAGATCCGGCCATGCGATTGCGCGGCCACTTGCTGTGGTCAGCGAACCCGCTGCTGCTGTGGGAGATCGTGGCCAGCGGGCACATCGACGGGATCGCTGTCGCCTTCGGGCTGGCCGGCATCGTGGTGCTGCGGGTGGCCCGGCCGGGCGCGGACCCCGGGCTGGGCCGGGCTCTGGCATCCGGACTGCTCATCGGGGCCGCGATCGCCATCAAGGCCCCGTTCGCGCTCTTCGCGCTGGGTGCCGCCTGGGCGCTGCGCCGCCATCTGGCCGCGGCGTTCGTCCTGGCCGTCGGCTGCCTGCTGGCCCTCGCCCCGCCCTACCTGGTGGCAGGGCGCCCGGCCGTGACGGTGCTGTTCGACCGCGGCAACCAGGTGACGTGGGACAACCTGTACCAGGTGTTCTGGCGGCCGCTCGGGTACACCACCTACCAGCCCGCGCACCTGGTCGACGTGGCCGCCGTCTTGACCGTGATCGTCGCGGTCATCACCTGCCTCCGGCTGCCGCCCCGCGTTCCCCTGCTGCCCGCGGTCACGCCGTCCCTGGCGCTCAGCCTGGCCTGGATCTTCATGTGGCCGTTCCAGCGGCCCTGGTACGACGTCATGATCATCGCGCTGCTGGTGCTCTATCCGGCCTCGCGCCTGGACTGGGTGGTGCTGATCCGGCTCGGCTTCGGCGCGATCACCTACATGGACGCGGTAGGCCTGCCGCACGGCTGGCTGCTCAGCCTGCAGATGTTCGAGGGAGAGTGGATCACCTCCACGGCCCGCCTGCTCACGGTGGCCGCGCTGTTGTGGCTGTGCGTGTCGGGCCGCTGGGGCTGGCGATCCCGGCCCGCCGAGTCCGCTGTCACCGAGCCCGCGCTGCAGCCGCTTGCCTGACGTCGGCGCGGGACTCACCGTACGGGGCCTGTCTTGGGTACGGTGAAACACGGAGTGAGGGACATCGACTCCGGAGGGTACCGTCATGGCCACTAGGCACGGGGCTGCCATGGCACGCGTCGCGGGGAGCGGAGCCGAGACCAGCCGTATCGAGACGCCACGGCTGGTATACGGGGTGATCGCGGTCTGCACGGCGTTGGCTGTGTTTCTGCGGTTGTTCCAATTGTCCAGGCCCGGCCACCTGCTCGGGGTGACCGAGTACGACGACGGGGCCTTGTTCGGCAATGCGGTCCGGCTCGTATACGGCGCGATCCCATATCGCGATTTTGCTGTCGTGCAACCGCCGGGCAGCATCGTGCTGATCGCGCCGGTCGCCCTGCTCGCCAAGGTCACCGGTACCGCATGGGGGCTGGGCGTCGCCCGGATTCTGACCGTGGGCGCCGATTCTGCGTGCGTTGCCCTGCTGGGACTGCTGGTGCGGCACAGGGGGCCGCTGGCCGCGGGGGTGGCGTGCGGCGTTTACGCCGTGTACCCGGACGCGCTGGTGGCATCGCACACCTTCTTGCTGGAGCCATGGCTGAACTTGTTCTGCCTGATCGGCGCGCTGCTGGTGTTCGATGGTGACCAGATGGCGGGTAACAGGCGGCGGCTGGCCTGGGGCGGGGTCGCGTTCGGGTTCGCGGTGGCGATCAAGCTCTGGGCGGTGATCCCGCTGGCCATCATCGGCCTGCTGCTGGCCCGGTGGCCGCGGCGGATGGCGGCGCTGGCGGCCGGCGCGGCGGCGGGCCTGATCATTCCGGTGCTTCCGTTCCTGGCCGCTGCGCCCGGTCGGCTGATCGCGGACACGATCACCAGCCAGGCGATCAAGACTGACCAGCGCGGGCTGCTGCCCCGGCTGGAGTTCCTGGGCAGGTGGCCCCGCTTGAGTGACCTGGCCGGCATGTCCATATTTTCTGGCCTTCCGGCGCGCGCGGGGGCTTTCGCGCTGCTGACGATCGCGGTCGCCGTACTCGCGGGATACATGATGGTCTGCTTCATCGTCGGCCGCCTGCCCGCGCCACTGGACTGGTACGCCCTGACGGGCGCCCTGGCCGTGATACTCCTGTT
>JASHYW010000152.1 GCA_030042885.1 Streptosporangiaceae bacterium
GCTGATCCACCACCCGGGCCGGGGGTCCTGGGCGCGCGAGTCCGCGCCGCCAAGGCAGCACTCCCCGGGCTTCAGGCGAACCCAAGGGTCCGGCCAGTCCATAAAGGCTGAAGATCCTTCAGTTCACTGTCATCATCCGTCAGTTCAGCTGAACTCTTGGAATTCACGGGGTGCCGGTAAGAACCACGTCATGAACACCGCCAGCGTGTCCACTTTGCTGAACACTGCACGTGGGACAGGGTGAGTGCATGCAGATCGCGGAGCGCACGGCCACGTGGCGGCGGGAACGTCGGGGTGCTGCTACGGGTGTCGCAAGCGCCCCCGAACGCCGGACAGGTCGTCCGCCGCGTTCTGCTCCCGGGGTGGACCTACATCGGAATCGGATCGCACGTTAAGGCGGTTCGGGTAGGTCCACCCCGGCGTCTGACAGGGCCGCCAGCGCAGCGCCAGCCGGCCGCCCGCTTGCGGCTCATCCTCCGGGATGGTGCTCCCCGATGAGGGTGGCCCAGGTGACCTTCGGCGTGGCGGTGACCCCGCCCTGGCCCAGCGCCGCCCCCAGGCGGTTCTGCATGAACTCGGCCTGGGCCTCACGCGATGTCCAGCTCTCGACCACGAACGCGCGGCCGTCCTCTGCCAGCCCGGCCAGGTGCGTGATCAGCCCGGCGGGCCAGTCCCCCTGCCCCGTGTCCGGGTCGAGTCCCAGCTGCGCATTGACACTGCGGTACTGGGCTTCAGTCACCCCGTCAAATTCCAGAATCAGCAGCTCAGCCATCGCCTCTCCCCTCACCGGATCGGTTCCCCAGTGCGCGATTGCGTGGCACCTCACCAGAGTTATAGCACCTCACCAGAGTCCTAGCTCGCACGCGAGGCGGGACCGTCTCCGCCCAGGCCACCCCTATGCCGGCGGCACCGGCATGCCTGCTGCGTCAACTCGACGCAGCCCGTACGGCGCGTCGGGGACGGCGGTCACGTGGCGGGCGGTGTCAGGGTGAGGCGGCGAGCTGCGCGATGAGCTGCTCCAGTCCGGGCCAGATCAAGTCGAGGAGCCAGTCGGCCAGTTCCTCGGGGGAAACTTCGGGATGCTCGTGCCACCACAGGGACAGCGACTCGTAGGCGCCGGCGATGGCGAGCGTCATCGCCTCGAGTCTCGCCCGTCCCTTGTGGCCCGGTGGCGTCCCGGCGGACTCGGCCATGAGGCTGATCATGAGGCCTGACTGCCGGCACCTGATCCGCGAGGCCTCGGCGGCGAACCGGGCGTCCCTCACCTCGTCGGCGAACAGCACGGCCCAAGCTTGGAATTGCTCCTCCAGGAACCGGAAGTAGGCGATCGACCCGGCCCGCAGGCGGGCTCGCGGGTCGGAATCCTCGCGCACCGCCCTCGCTACCCGGTCGGCGAGGACCTCTCCGGTGCGGCGAACGCACGTCGCGAAGAGCTGCTCCTTCGAGCCGAAGTGGTCGTAGATCACCGGCTTGGACACGCCGGCGCGCCGGGCCAGCTCATCCATCGAGGCGCCGTGGAAGCCCCGCTCGGCGAACAGCCTTTCCGCCAGGTCGAGCAGCTGCTCGGCGCGCACGGCGCGGGGCACCCGGCCAGGGCGGTATCCCTTCACGAGCACGTCAGCGGAGGAGGCCACAAACCGGACTCTACCATAGGTAGGCTACTCATGGTAGGTTACCGGGAGTAAGACCGCGACTAGATCCACTGGTCCCGCCTGCTTGAAAGAGGTCGCGATGAGAGGCTCCCCCTTCTTTGACGGTGTCAGGCAGTCCGAGGTGACGATTGCAGGCCAGCCGGCGAAGGTGCCGATCTTCTACTACGACGGCACCGCCATGCAGGCCGTGTTCCCAGCTCGTCTGCGAGCGTTGCGCCGGCTGATGCCCGACCCGCGTTTCTGCCCTGCGCGGCTGGCGCCGGGGCTCGGCGCGGTCGCGGTCACGTGCTTTGAGTACCGCGACACCGACATCGGGCCATATAACGAGCTGGCGATCTCGATCGTCTTGAACGAGCCGTGGTTCTTGCCCAACCTGCCCGGTCTGGCTTTGGTCTCGGGTCTGCGCAGGCGTCAGCTGCATGCGTGGGTGCACCACTTGCCGGTCACGACCGAGATCGCGCGTGCGGGGGGCGTGGATTTCTACAACTACCCGAAGTTCATCGCCGGGATCGACTTCCAGGAGAGCGAGAAGCGCCGCGTCTGCCGCCTGAGCAAGGGCGCCGAGCATATCCTCACGCTCTCCGGCGAGCGGATCGCTACGCCGCGCTCCGAGCAGCTCCAACTGTTCAGCCACCTGTGGATGGACCGCCAGCCGCAGGGCGCCGAGTTCAAGATCAACGCGGTCGAGATGGGTGTCAGCGTGCGGCCGGGGGTCGCTTCGCTTGCGTTGGGCGAGCGCCACCCGATCGCGCGCGAGCTGGCACAGGTGATCGCCTGGAGCCGTCCGATCCAGTACCAGTACATGGCTCGCTTCGAGGGGATTCTCTATGGGCCCGAGCACCTCTCGCTGGCGCTGCTCGCGCATGCCACCGCTGGCGCGGCGGCGCAGCCGGTATCGGCGGCCGGACGATGACATCGATCGCACCGGAGCGTTCCCTGCGCGAGCAGTTCCCCCGTCTCGCCCGGCGCGGCGGCCGCCTGGATGTGCGCGAGCTCGAGCGGCTTCGCGCCCGCGCCCGCCGCTTCGCTGAGGTGCACGTGCGGCCGCGGGCGCTGGAGATAGACCGTCGCACCGGCGAGGATCCGGGCTGGTTCGACTGGGATCTGGTGCGCGCGGGCGGCGAGCACGGGATGCTGAGCGTCGTGATCCCCAAGCCGGCTGGCGGCATGGGCGGCCTGGCGACGCAGGCCGCGGTCGTGATGGAGGAGCTGTGCGCCGCCTGTCCCGGGATCGCGGTGATCTTCGGCGCTCACGCGCTCGGGATCTCGCCGCTTTTGCTGGCTGGCCCTTCCCAGTGGGATGGTGTGCTGGCGGAGCTGGCCGGGTCCGAACGCAGCGGCGAGCCGCTGCTGATGGCGTGCGCGATCACCGAGCCCGAAGCCGGGACGGACGTGGAGGACCCCGAGCTGCTCGCCCGCGCGCGAATCACAAGCCACGCTCGCCGTGTGCCGGGCGGCTTTCGCCTGAGCGGCACCAAGCGGTTCATCTCCAACGGCAGTGTCGCGCGCTGGATTACGATCATGACGGCGACCGATCCCAGACGCCCGGCGCAGACCTGGACCTGCTTCTTGGTGGACACCCGCAGCGAGGGGTTCGCGGTCGGCCGTGTCGAGCACAAGATGGGCCAGCGCGCCTGTCCCGCCGCTGAACTGACCTTCGACGAGGTGTTCGTCCCCGACGAGCGGATCGTGGGCAGGGACGGAGACGGAGCCGCCGCCACGATGATGGTGCTCGCCTGCTCGCGTCCGCCGGTCGGAGCGATCGCGACAGGCATCGCACGGGGTGCCTACGAGCGTGTGCTGGGCTGGCTGGAGGAGGACCGCGCCGCCAGGGGTCTGCTGGGGCGCCAGCATGTGCAGCTGGCGCTGGCGGGCATGGAGGAGGAGATCCATCTCGCGCGCCAGCTCTACATGGACGCCTCCATCGAGTTCGACCACACAGCGCTCGGGGGTGCCATGTCCCATCCGGCGGTTCGCGCCCTCGGACATGTGCCGGCGAGCGTCCGCGGGCGGGCGCCCGTCCGCGGTTGGCTGGCCTCAGACCGCGCTCGCGACGCGGCCATCGCACTCCTTCACCGCACCACAAGCGAGCGCGCCGTGACGCGCTCGCTCGCTCTCTCCTCGATGGCGAAGGCACGCGGCGGCGACGTGGCGATGAGGGTCACCGGAGCGGCACTCGAGCTCGTCGGCCTGCACGCCGGTCCGGTCAGGGCGGAGCTTGAGAAGCTGTGGCGTGATGCCAAGCTGACCCAGATCTACGAGGGCACCAACCAGCTCAACAGACTCGAGGTCTACCGCGGGCTGTGTCACCGCGAGACGATCGGCTGCCTGCCACCGCTGCGCGCCATCCACCCCGGCACCGGCGGGAAGGCTCACACAAACACAGACGCGCGCGCTCATCTCGAAGCGGGCGCACTCAGCTGCGCGAGCGTCAGCGGAGGTGGAGGCGAATCATGAGCATGCTCACAGCAACCGAGCGCGCCGAGATAACAGCGGTGGCACGCGAGCTGGCGCATCGCGAGCTGGCACCGCGGGCTGCGGCGCTCGACGCCGGCGGCCAGGACGTCCTCGCCGAGTGCTGGCACCTGCTGGCCGGGCTCGGACTCGACCGCGCGCTGCTCGACGAGGAACACGGCGGATCGAGGCTGGGCGTCCCAGGCCTGCTGGCCACGATCGAGGAGCTGGCCGTCGGCGACGGCGGTATCGCGATGTGCGTGCTGCTCTGCAACGCCGCTTTGGCGACGCTCGCCGGCGAGCAGCTCGCGGACGTCCCCGCGGGGGCACGCTGGGCGCTCGTGCCGGCCGCACCCGGCACAGAGCTGGCGATCGCAGACGGACAGCTCGACGGCAGGGTCGCCTTTGCGCTGGGCGCGCACGGCGCCGACGGGCTCGTCTTCCTCCTCGGCGGACCCGAGCCCGCGGCGTCGGCGGTCGCCGCCGGCGCAGCCGGCTTGAGGCTCGAGCGCGATCTCGCGCAGATGGGGTTGCGTGCGGCACCCGCGGCATCGGCGGAGCTCGCGGGCGCCGACTGCACGCCCGCCCCGGGCGGGTCAGGTGCCCAGGGCGCGGCGGTGAGCGTCGCGAGCGCGCCGGCGCTGCTGCGAGCCGGCACGGCGGCGATCGCACATGGGATCGCCCGGCGCGCCTACGAGGCGGCGCTCGAGTATGCCCACGCCCGCCAGCAGGGAGGGGTGGCGATCATCGAGCACGACGCCGTCAGCGACATGCTGTCCGCGATGGCGGTGAGACTGGCATGCTGGCCTCAGATCACCGCCGATCCGGCTGGGCTCGCCGTCGAGGAGGCGCAGGCGCTCGTGGTGAAGATCGCCGCCACCGACGCCGCCGTGGCGAGCACGACCGACGCCGTGCAGGTATTCGGCGGCACCGGCTACATGGTCGGGACCGGGATCGAGAAGCTGATGCGCGACGCCAAGTACTGCCAGCTCTTCCCCGAGCCCAACTGGCTCGCACACAACGAGCTGATGCGCTCACAGCCCGCCGGTCGCACAGCGGTGAAGGCGAGGCCGACGTGAGGTTCGCCATCAGCCATCGCTTCCCGGACCTCGCTCACCGCCTCACAAAGTGCCGTACGTGTCGCGGTACGACCTGACCGGCAAGGTGGATCGAGCCCGTTCAGGCGGAACAATCGTGCGCCGGCGACTTGGCCTTTGCCCGGATGCCGTCCGGGGGACGGCGATGAATTTCCGGTGGACCGGGCGTCTGCAGTGGCAGACAATGATGCGGGCGCCCGGGGGCGTCCCCGGCGAAGGAGCCATCCATGGCACGGGTCAGCACATATCTCAACTTCCAGGGCCAGACCGAGGAGGCGTTCGCCTTCTACGCCAAGACCTTCGGCACCGAGGTCACCATGCTCAGCCGCTACTCGGACATGCCCGCCGCCGGGCCCGGCGAGCTGCCCGCCGAGGAGCGGAACCTCGTGATGCATGCCGAGCTCCCGATCATCGCTGGTCACGTGCTGATGGCGACGGACATGCTCGGGTCGATGGGTCAGGAGACCCGCATCGGCAATAACACCACCCTGTGCCTCGATGTTGATAGCAGGGACGAGGCCGACCGCCTGTACGGCGCCCTGTCCGAGGGCGGCTCGGAAGGATCCCCGATGGCCGATATGCCGTGGGGCGCCTACTGGGGCGTCAGCCTCGACCGCTACGGCATTCGCTGGATGGTCAACCACACCCCGGCATCCTGAACGACCATCAGCTCCAAGGTTTGGGTGAAAGGGGCCGCTGCGACGCCTGCTCGGGGCAGAGCATGCCGAATATCTGTTCTGGGTCGGAATCGTGCATTACGTCGCGGGCCAGAGGTGAGTGCCGAACGGCGGCTTTGCGCACGCTCTCATGACTTTTCCGTCACTCAGGGTGGTGATGCTGGTTGTGGTACCCGGAGGTCACTGTCCTTCGTTCGCTGGCCCAGGGCGCTTAGCGATCGAGCATTCCCTGCCGCCTGGTGGCGCCGCTTCAAAACTAATCGCATGGCATCTGACCTGGTGTTCATGAGATCAGCTACGCCGCCTGGTAGTACTCGTTGATTACGCCACCGAGCACCTTCCGCCGCTGGACCGGCAGGTCCAGCGGTACGCGGGCTTGGTCGTCCCGGTCGGGCGGTCGTTGCTGGCGGGACTGGTGCGGGCGGTGCCCGTTGTAATGGCTGACATACTCGCCCAGCACCGATCGCAGGTGCCGTTCGCCGTAGATGAGCATCCGGTCAGTGCACTCGGCTCGTGCTGTGCGCACCCATCTCTCGGCATAGCAGTTCGCGCGGGGGGTCTGCGGCGGGATCTTGACCGTCTTCACGCCCTCGCTGGCGAAGATCGCGTCGAAGACGCTGGTGAATTTGGCGTCGCGGTCCCGGATGACGAAGCGAAACGGCGAGATCTGGTCGCCGAGGTCCGTGATCAGGTTGCGGGCCTGCTGGGCAGTCCATGCGCCGTCCGGGTGGGTGGTCACGCCTATGACGTGCACGTGCCGGGTCTTCACCTCGATGACGAACAGCACGTACAGGCGCTTGAGGAAGATCGTGTCGACGTGGAAGAAATCGCAGGCCAGCAGGCCAGCAGCTTGAGTGCGCAGGAACGCCCGCCAGGAGGTGTCCACGTTCTGCGCGGCCGGCCCGCGCCGGCAGGCGCGCAAGATCCGCCGTACGGCCGCTTCGCTGATCTGGTGTCCGAGCTGGCGCAGTTCACCGTGGACCCGGCGGTACCCCCAGGCCGGGTTCTCCCGCGCCAGCCGCAGTACGAGGTCGCGGATCTCCTGGCTGGTGCGCGGTCGGCCTGGCCGGTTTGGGTACGTCCACTTGCGCGTGACCAGGCGGCGGTGCCAGGCCAGCAGCGT
>JASHYW010000153.1 GCA_030042885.1 Streptosporangiaceae bacterium
CACGGCCAGGTGGCCGAGGCCATCCGGCACACCCAGGGGGCGGGCGACTGGGCTGATGCGGCCCGGCTGCTCGCCGACCATTCGTTCAGCCTGACGCTCGACGGGCAGGCGCAGACCATGCAGGCGCTGGTGCGGGCCTTCCCGCCGGGCGCAGATCACCCCGAGCTGGCCCTGGTGCGCGCGATGGGTGACCTCGCCCAGGGGCGCCTGGACGAGGCGGCCGCGCATCTGGCCGTCGCCGAGGCGCACGTCCGGACGGCGCCGCCGGATCGCCGGCGCCGCCTGCGGGTAGCGGTCGCGTCGCTGCAGCTGGCGCTGGCCAGGCGGCGTGGTCACCCGGCCGACGTCATCGAGCACGTTAGGTTCCTTGACTCCCCGGTATCCGGGCAGTCCGACGAGGACATCGCCCTGGGCAGCGACCTGCGCGCGGTAGCGCTGATGAACCTGGGGACCGCCGAGGCGTGGACGCTCGGGCTGCCGGATGCCGAACGTCACCTGCAGGAGGGCGCTGTCCTGGCCCGGGAGATCGGCCGGCCCCACCTCGAAGTCGGCTGCCTCGCGCAGCTTGGTTTCGCGTATATCTTCCACCGTGCTGCCATGCCGAAGATCGATTCGTTCGCCACGACCCAGCGGCGCTGCCGCGAGGCGATCGCGCTCGCCGAACGGCACGGCTGGGGCACCGAACCGGTGATCGCACCCGCGCTCATGACGCTCGCCGGCACGATGGTCTGGACGGGTGAGTTCGACGAGGCCGAGCGGTGGCTGCAACGAACCAGACAGGCCCTGCAGACAGACACCGGGCCGGACATCAGGCTGCTGCTGCACCAGACGGCCGGGATGCTGCACGCCGGCCGCGGCCGCCGCCGCGAGGCGCTCGAGGAGTTCAGCGCGGCCGAACACCTGGCATCGCAGCTGGAGGGATCCCAGGCGCTGGCGAGCCAGGTGACCGGCTGGCTGCTCGCCACGCAGGCCCGCCTCGGGCTGCCCGGCGAGGCCCGCGCCTTGCTCGCGGCGCTTGATGACCAGCGGGCCAGCTCCGGTGAGATCCGTAATGCCCGCGCGGTGATCTGCCTCGCCGACGGCGATCCGGCCGGAGCCCTGGCCGCGGTGGCCGATGTTCTGGATGGCACGGCCCCGGTCCTCGGGTACACAACGGTCGTGGAGGCGCACCTGCTGGCCGGGCTCGCCCACCGCCAGCTCGGAGACCAGCGCGCGGCCAGCCAGGCCGCGGAACGGGCGCTGGCCCTGGCGGAGTCTGACCGGCTGATCCTGCCGTTCGCGATGACCGGCTCGGCCGGGCTGCTGGAGGCGCTGCCGCGGCACCAGACCGCGCACGCCGCGCTGCTCGCCGACATCCTCGACGTGCTGCACGGCGCCTCCCCGGCGGCCAGAGAGCAGTCCTGGTCGCCGCCGGCGGAGGAGCTCAGCCCGGGCGAGCTGCGGGTGCTGCGGTACCTGCCGACCAACCTGTCCCGGCCCGAGATCGCCGGCGAGCTGTCGGTCTCGCCGAACACCGTCAGCGCGCATATCCGCAGCATCTACGCCAAGCTCGGTGTCCGGGACCGGTCCTCGGCCGTGCGGCGCGCCCGGGAGGTGCGGCTGCTGGCGGCCGGCCGGACGCGGTAGCCCGGCGGTCACCGGATCCTGGCGATGCGGGGTCACCTGCCCGCCCTCGACCATGGCGGCATGGACCCGGCACCTGCCCCCGTACCTGATCCGGATCAACGGGCACCTGGGCGCCACCGTGCTGTCCGCGTTCCCGGCCCTGGCGCCGCAGCACCACGGCGCGCACACCGTGCTCACCGGCCTGCTGGACCGGTCCGCGCTGTACGGCGTGCTGGCCGAGATCGAGGCGCTCGGCCTGGACCTGGTCGAGGTGCGCCGGCTCACGCCACACCGCAGGTCACCGGAACCAGGTGACCGCCGCTCACCGTGGTGGCCGCTAACTTCGGGCGCATCCCCAACCGCGCGACCCGGCCTTCACGCTGCGTATCTACGCTCACATGCTGCCGTGCTCCCATGACCGTGCTCGCGCGGTGATCAGCGAGCGCTTCACCCGCATGATGGCGCCTGGCAGCTAGCGTGAGCCCTAAGCGGGGCGCGCTTCATGATCACGGAACAGCGACGGAACAGCGCCTAGCTGATCGGGGTCCTGAGCATGTTCCGGGACCGGATCGTCTTCCGCGCCATCGTGACGTGACGACAGTTTCCGCAGGTCAGGGCTATCGCACGTCCAGGCCGGTGACGGCGCGGCCGATGATCAGGCGCTGGATCTCGGAGGTGCCCTCGAAGATGGTGAAGATCTTCGCGTCCCTGTGCCACCGCTCTACCGGGAACTCCCTGGTGTACCCGTTCCCGCCGAGGATCTCGATGGCCTGCTCAGTGACCCGGACCGCGGTCTCCCCCGCCACCAGCTTCGACATGGATCCTTCGGCCCGCGTGAATGGCTTGCCCTGCCGCACCATCCAGGCCGCCCTCCAGGTCAGCAGGCGCGCCGCGTCGACCGAGGTCTGCATGTCCGCGAGCATGAACGCGACACCCTGGTTCTGCCCGATGGGCCGACCGAACTGGACGCGCGTCCTTGAGTACTCGGCGGCGTATTCCACCGCCGCCCGGGCCACGCCCACCGCCATCGCCGCCACCCCCGGGCGCGAGGCCTCGAACGTCCTCATCGCGGCCTGCTCTCCGCCGCGGCCGCCCT
>JASHYW010000154.1 GCA_030042885.1 Streptosporangiaceae bacterium
CGACAGCCCCACCCTGAAGGTCGGCGCGCCGGCCTATCAGGCCGCGATCCGCGACGTGCTGGCCCGGATCCAGGCCACCGGGCGGGTGACCCAGGTCCATTCGCCGCTCGCCCCGGCCTATTCCAACCAGATCTCCGCGAACCGGCACGCCGCGCTGCTGCAGTTCCAGATCACCGGCAACATCAACGACGACGCCACCCAGGTCGTGCCGGTGCTGGCCGCGGTGCAGGCGGCCGCGGCCGCCCATCCGCAGGTCCAGATCGCCGAAACGGGTACGGCCAGCGTCGACAAGGCGGTCAACGACACCGTGCTCAGCGACCTGCACCGGATGGAGATGCTGTCCTTCCCGATCACGCTGGTGGTCCTGCTGATCGCCTTCGGCGCGGTGGTGGCCGCGCTGCTCCCGCTCGGGCTGGCCGTGATGGCGATCCTGGCCGC
Source organism: Streptosporangiaceae bacterium (assembly GCA_030042885.1). The sequence continues at coordinate 439 of JASHYW010000154.1, forward strand.
CACCGGCCTGCTGGCGTTCACCAGTCACCTGTCCGGGGAGCCGACCGTAGCCACCTCGGTGCTGCTGTGCATCGGCCTGGCCGTGGGCGTGGACTACTCGATGTTCTACGTCAAGCGGCAGCGCGAGGAACGCGCCGCCGGGCGCCCGGTCCTGGACGCGATCGAGGTGGCAGCGGGCACCTCGGGCCGGTCGGTGCTGATCTCCGGCCTGACCGTGCTGGTGGCCATGTCCGCCATGTTCCTCATCCCCAACAAGGTCTTCTACGGGATGGCGCAGGCCGCGATGCTGGTCGTGGCCTGCGCGGTCATCGGGTCGCTGACGCTGCTGCCGGCCCTGCTGGCCCTGCTCGGCGACCGGGTGGACCGGGGCCAGATACCTTACATGAGCCGGCTGCGCCGGCCCGCGGAGCAGAGCCGGGTCTGGACCGCGATCTTGGACCGGACCCTGGCCCGCCCGGCGCTGACCGCTGCGGTTTCGGCGTGCGTGCTGGTCGCGCTCGCGGTGCCCGTGCTGCGCCTGCACACCGCGGAACCGGGCGCCAGTGACCTGCCGCAGAATACCGCCGCCCTGCAGACCTACAACCGCATCCAGCAGGTATTCCCCGGCGGCCCCGCCCCGGCGCTCGTCGTGGTCGAAGCGCCCGACGTCATGGCGCCCCAGGTAGTTGCCGCGGGCCAGGCCTTCGAGCGGGCCGCGCTGGCCAGCGGCCAGATGAACCAGCCGATCACGGTCATCGTCAACCCCGCGCACACCGCCGCGATCATCCAGGTGCCGCTCGCCGGCAACGGGGAGAACGCGGCATCTGACCACGCGCTGACCACATTGCGGGACAAGGTCATCCCGGCCACGCTGGGCCAGGTGGCCGGCGTCCAGGTCGCGGTGACCGGGGAAACGGCCGGCGATGTGGACTTCAACGCCGTCATTGCGCAGCGTGCCGTCTGGGTCTTCGCGTTCGTCCTGCTGCTGGCCTTCGTGCTGCTGCTGATCTCCTTCCGCTCGCTGGTCATTCCCGTCACGGCCGTGGTCCTCAACCTGCTGTCCGTCGGCGCTGCTTACGGCGTCATCGTCGCGCTGTTCCAGTGGGGGTGGGGACAGTCGCTGTTCGGCTTCACCAGCACGCATTCCATCGCCAGCTGGCTGCCGCTGTTCCTGTTCGTCGTGCTGTTCGGGCTGTCCATGGACTACCACGTGTTCATCTTGAGCCGGATCCGGGAGAGCTACGACCGTACCCGCCACACCGACCAGGCTGTGGTCCACGGCATCGAGATCAGCGCCGGCGTGGTCACCGCCGCCGCCGTGGTCATGGTCTTCGTCTTCCTCAGCTTCGCCACCTTGTCGATGGTCCAGCTCAAGGAGATGGGCGTCGGCCTGGCCGTGGCCGTGCTGCTGGACGCGACCATCGTCCGGGCCTGCCTGCTGCCCGCCACGATGAAGCTGCTCGGCCGGTGGAACTGGTACCTGCCCCGCTGGCTGCAGTGGCTGCCGCAGATCTCCCACGAGACCCCGCCCCCGCCGCCGGCCAGGCAACCGCCCAGGCAGCCAGTTCCCTCGGGCAGGCCGTAAGACCCTTCCGGCGCCCCGGCCAGGCACCCAAGACCGCGACGCCGGGTCGGCCTGGCACGAGCGCTGACCAGCGAACAGGTGCCTGCCATGGTCACTGCGGCCGCCCGTCCGCTGCGGCTGCGCATCGTCGCGGAACTCGCCGGGCGGACGGGTGCACGGGCCATGGCTGCTGCCAGCGGTCACCGCTACGTGGTGACCGCCCGGGCCGTCGGGGTCATCGCACTCATAGCCGGTACGGCCCGGGCCATCTCCGCTAGCGGGCGACCATTCGCGGCGGTCTCGGCGTCTTGAGGCATGCACGGCTGCATTGGACCGCGCTGCCAGCCTCGCCCAGGACGTGCCGATGATGGCATTCGTGCGCTTGCAGCGCCGGCTGCCGCGCGCCGTGCCGACTCGCCTGCCCCAGTCCGCCAGACCTTCATCCCCCTCCTGCTCGACGCGGCCAGCCGGATCAGCGAACAGCCCGGCGCCGCGTTGAGCCTCGACGGGCGCTGCCGCACACCCGAACCCCGTCCACGGTGTAACTTCGGGCAGCGGACGCACCATGCTGCCGCGCCTGCCGACCTCGTGCCGTCGGCGCAGAGCTGGCCTATATGTACTCCGCAAGCTGGTCAGACCCAGGCACAGCAAAGCAGGAAGAATCGGCGTTAGGCGCGGTCACGGAAGCCGGCAGTGCTCAGCGACCGCTCACCTACTGTGACAGCTACCGTCCGCCTGACATGCTGCTGGTAGCGTGATGGCCCGAGTTGCGCGCTGTTGGGTTTGAGTACCCTTGGCGCCGCCTGACACCATAGACGATCGACGCACACGCGCACCGGGGTACCGCGGCGGGCGAGGCTTCTCCTAACGCTGTGTAATTGACCATCACCTGCACGCAGCGCAAGTAGCCGCCGATCTGGGCGGTTGCCTGTTCGGTCACCGTGGCCGCCCGAGGTGTACCGAAAGGTCGTTATGAGCTCGAACCGATGCTGAACGCGGGCTGGGCAACGTCTGCGGCGCCGGACCGTGTCCTGCCGCGGTCCTACCCGTTGGGCCGGCACCGGCGGGAGCGGGAGCCGCGCCCGGTGCAGGGCGCCAGCCCGAGGTTGGCCGGTGCAGCCCGATCAGCTATATGGGATCACCGGGGACCATGAAGGTTGCTAACCCGGTCCCGGCGGGCCAGGTCTGGGATGCGGCAGGACAGTACCACCACGAGCGGCCAGATCGCCTGCGTCCCGCTCACGACCCGCTCCGCCAGGCCGACCTGCCCGGCACCGGTGACCAGCTCCGCGACGAACCAGGCCAGCAGGATGAGCTGGACCGCGACAGCACCGGAACAGACAGCCGGCCGCAGGCCCCACGGCACCGACGAGCCCCGGCGCCACGCCCCGGCCGGCCATGCCGCCAGTCCGGCGAACCCGAGCGATGCCCAGATCGCGTGCGGGACCGAGCTGCTCCCGGCATGCTCAGGGTACGCCGCCACCAGCATGCCGGCGACCGCGCCCGCGATCAGGATCAGCCGGCCGGCTGACGCGGCCGGCCGCAGCGCCGCTCCGGTGACGATATCGCAGGCCCCGACCGCCAGGAAGACCAGCGTCATGACCCACCGGTCGGTCGCGCCGAGGGCAGCGAGCGCACTGACGGTATCCTTCACCGAGTTGAAAGACGGCTGCAGCATGGCGGCAATCGTCCACCCGCCGATCAGCAGCACCGGGGACGCGGCTGACGAGACCAGGCCCCACCATGGCACACCCCGCACCGTTACCACGGTAGGCCCAGCCCGCCGGAGCCTCCCGGTGGCGCACCGGGTGCCCGCTACGCTGCGGGACTAGCACGATCTGCGGCTCGGCGTGTGACCGCACGCGGCTGCCGGTAAAACCACGGCTGGCGCAGCCGACCGGGGAAGGACCAGGCCCGGCATCCCCCGCTCCCCGCTGGGCTCGGCATGGCCTCGGCCGCGCTCATCCCCGGTGCCCGGTACCAGATCAAGAACTGCGGACACTTCCCCGGCTCGAGCGCCCCGGATCGGTGCGCAAAGCCCGGGGCCGATCACGGCCAGTCCGGCTTCGTCGTGCGCCATCTCGTAGGTGGAGCCCTTCTTCCAGTCGGAATGGAACGTCTTCGGGCCGGCCTTCTGGTGCCGCCAGTAGCGCTTCATCAATGCGGGGTCGGTGAGGCCCTGCCACACGCGCTCAGGCGTCTCCTGGATGTAGGTCGTGTAGACGAAGGCGGTCTGCTCATCCTTGGCATCCATGGCGGTGACCTCCGGTGCGGTAGCGGGATTCGGTCTGCACGTACCCGGGTTCGATTGGACGCATGCCGCGAGGCAGGGACGCGAACGGCGGGATCGCCAGGCCCGATGGCCGGTTCCTGTAGCCCGCGTCCCGACGCTCACGACGCTGGCCGGCAGGCCCTCCCCGCAGCGAGGACCGGCCGGCGAGCACATGACGCGGGCCTCGCCCCGAACGCCGGCGGCGGCGGCCGAGCGCAATCAGCCGGGCGCCCACCGCCGTCGATCGGGCGTGGCCTGGGCTAGGGTGCGGACTGGCGCCACGCTGACCGTCACCGGAACCTGTCGTCCGTTGCCTGGCCGTAGTCCCGGCCGGCCTCTCAGAGCTTGGAGTGATGCCCGACGATGAGTGTGAGGATGCGGGTGAGTTCGGCCCGGTCGGCCTCTGACAGGGGGGCGAGGAACTCTGCCTCCGCGTCCGCTATCAGCAGGTCGAGTTGTCTGAGGTGGCGGCGGCCCTCGTCGGTGAGGGTGATGGCGTTGCGGCGGCGGTCGGCCGGGTCGGGGGCTCGTACGACGAGTCCCCGCGCGGTGAGCTCGTTGATGGTGGCCACCAGGTCGCTGCGGTAGATGCCGGTCCGGTCGCTGAGTCCGGACTGGCTGTCCGGGCCGAACTCCTCCAGTGCCGCTAGAGTGGCGTAGTGCCATTTGCGCGAGTCCAGGGTCGCCAGCCTGTCTCCCACCAGCCGCTGCGCGTA
>JASHYW010000155.1 GCA_030042885.1 Streptosporangiaceae bacterium
GGCTTCCAGCAGCGTGGCGTCAGCGCCCAGCTCGCGCGCCTGCAGCGCGGCCGTGACGCCCGCGGGGCCTCCTCCCACGACCAGCACCCTCATGGCGTCGCCTCGGCGGGAACGGCCCGGCCGGAGCCGGGCCCGCCGGTGGGCCGCAGGATGACCCGGGCGGGCGCCCCGTCGCTGCCGTGCAGCTTGACCGGCAGGCAGATCATCTCGTACCGGCCGCCGGTGACCGGGGACAGGTCGAGTCCCTCGATGATCCAGATGCCGGCCTCGAGCAGGATCTTGTGGATCCTGGCCCCGTCGGCGTGGTACCCGCCCACCGACAGGTAGTCGACCCCGATGGCGCGCACCTTCGTCTCGGCCAGGTGCAGGGCGGCCTGCTCGGAGAGGGCTACGAAGTCCTCGACGAAGCGGTCGGACCGCCAGCACCGGGTCGAGTTCAAGGTGCGGAACAGGACGCGCTCGCCGGGTTGCAGGTCGTGCCCGCGCAGCTCGCCGGCGGTGATCTCGCGGGGATCGTCGATCTCTATCACCCGGGCCTCGCCCATCGTCGCGCTCAGCGGCATCTCATCCAGGCCGCCGGCCCCGTGGATGAAGTGCACCGGCGCGTCCATGTGCGTGCCGGTGTGCACCCCCATGGCCAGGTGGGACACGTTGCACGGATCACCGCGCCCGGTGTCGAGCACCCGCTCAAGAACGATCGGCGGGTTATCGGGCCAGTGCGGCATGCCGTGCCTGACCGTTACCGACACGTCGATCCAGCCGGTCATCTCCGGGTCTGTCATAATGGCCCTCCGCGACACTGTTCAGGCTCGCCCTCGCCTTTCCGGGCACCGTACATGGCCTGGCTCACCTGCCGGATGCTAGCTTGCGCAGCCGGTTATTGTCAGCAGCCGCATTCGTGCCCTCCGGTACGGATATCGAGATAGCGCTAACGGCAGATGAATAAGCGGCGTCCGGCAGGTGGCGAAAAGGAATGTCCACGTCACGCTGCTAAGGTTTGGCTATGCGGGCCATCACGGTCATTCCATCCAAGCAGGGATCCGTCGCTCTCACCGACATGCCGGAGCCGCCGGGCTCCGACGGGCCGGTCCTGGTCCAGACGCAGGCGATCGGCATCTGCGGCACCGATCTGGAGATCATCAACGGCGACTACGGGTCGGCCCCGCCGGGGCAGGACCACCTCATCATCGGGCACGAGTCGCTGGGCCGGGTGATCGAGGCCGGCCCAGAAACCGGATTCGGCGCCGGGGACCTGGTGGTCGGCATCGTCCGCCGGCGCGACCCCGTTCCATGCCCGGCGTGCGCGGCCGGGCACTGGGACATGTGCACCAACGGCCAGTACACCGAGCGGGGCATCAAGGACCGTCACGGCTATGCCTCAGAGCGCTACCGCATCCACCCGGAGTACCTGGTCGCGATCGATCCCGCCCTCGGGATCCTCGGCGTGCTGCTGGAACCCACCACCGTGGTGGCCAAGGCCTGGGACCACATCGAGAAGATCGGCCACCGGGCGGCGTGGGCGCCCAAGACGGTGCTCATCACCGGGGCCGGGCCGATCGGGCTGCTGGCCGCCCTGCTGTCCATGCAGCGCGGCTACCAGACCTACGTGCTCGACCTGGTCACCGAGGGCCGCAAGCCGGACATGGTCCGCCGCCTCGGGGCCACCTACGTCCACCGCGGAGACCTCGGAGAGGCCACCGCCGAGGCCGATATCGTCATCGAATGCACCGGCCATATCCGGATGCTGCTCGAGGCAGGCCCGCAGCACGTCCGTTACCGGATCATCTGCCTGACCGGGGTATCCGCGGCCGGCGCCGAGACCACCGTCGACCCGGGCCTGCTCAACCGCAACATGGTCCTGCAGAACTCCGTCATATTCGGCTCGGTCAACGCCAACCGGGACCACTACGTCATGGCCGCCGATGCTCTCGCCCGGGCCGACCCAGGCTGGCTCGCCGGCCTCATCACCCGCCAGGTGCCGCTGGACCAGTGGGCCGACGCCTACGCCCGCCGGCCTGACGACATCAAGACGGTCCTGGTCTTCCCTGGCGCCTCGTCCTAGCACGACCCGGCTTCCTGGCGGGGACCGCCTGGCCTGCGCCGTAGGGCCGGGCAACCGGGGCCTTTTGCCCTCTCGCCGGGCCAGGCGCCTCGTGTTACCGTCGCGCTGTGCGGGTCAGGGGCCGTTCGCCGGACGTACGCAAGGCCCATGAGCATCTGCTCGAGCAAGGGGCGGCCCCGGTCGGCGTCCGGGAGGTGGTCGCCGACTCCTGGCTGCGCTCGGTGGCGGCCGGGGTCGATGTCGACGCCAGCCGGCCGCCCATTACCCTCAAGCCCGACTCGCTCGGCGAGTACCGGGCGGGACACCCGCTGGCCAGCATCGTCCCGCTCCTGGACGACGTCCTCGGCCGCGCCGCCGAGGACTGCGACAGCGTCATGGCCACCGCCGACGAGCGGGGCCAGCTGCTGTGGGTGCGTGGCATACCAGCAGACCAAGAACCTGCTGGTCAGCTACTCGCCGAAGGCCCTCGGCTTCTTCTAGACCGCGCCGCGCAAGCCCCGCGGGCGGGCCGGGACACCGACCCGTCATGGTTCGCCCGCGGGAAGGAGGCACCAGATGGCCACCGATGAACCCTGCTCACTGAGGCCGAGATGGCCCATTTCCACCTGTCCTGATCGCGGATAACCACCGTTCGTTCGGTAAAAATATCATTATTCCGAACGGACCATGGTGCGTGCCCGGTTAAATGTCCGGCCGGATCCCGTACACGACGCCGGCCTCGGCCACGACCGGCTCGAAGCCAACCGCGCTGAATTCCGCGTCCCGCAGGGCCGATTGCCAGAATTCCGGCGCAGCCGGGTGTTCATGTCCCAGGCCCAGGCCGAAGCGGGTCAGGTTCTTCGCGATCCGCCACCAGCCGCCGGGGCCCTTGGCGGCCAGCGCGGTCATCTTCTGCCGCAGGATTTCGCGGTCCCGCGGGCTGCCGCCGCGGCCGAACATCATGTCCGCGATGACCAGCCGGCCGCCCGGCCGCAGCCACCGGGCGGCCCGGGCCACCAGGGCCCGCTTGTCCGGGTCGGGCAGGTGGTGCAGCGCGTAACTGGACACCACGAGGTCGACGCTGGCCGGGGGCAGGTCGAACTGCCGGAGGTCGCTGACCTGCGTGGACACGTTCCACAGCCCATGGTGAGCGGCCCGCCCGGCCAGCGAGGCGGCCATCGCGGCCGAGATGTCGACCGCCAGGACCGAGGACACCAGCGGGGCCAGCGCGGTGGTGACGAAGCCGGTTCCCGCGCCCAGGTCCACGCAGGTATCCGCCGGCTTCGGCGCGGCCTGCCGCATCAGGCAGCCGAGAACCTGCCCGAACGCCGCCACCGAAGTGACATGGGAATGCCAGTTGCCGACACGCCGATCCCACGTCCGTTCCAGTGTCACCATCATTCCTCCGCCCATTGCAGCCGGATCCATTTCATTTACCTGCACAGTACGGGCCACTTATGAAGGCAACATGAAACGCGCCGTTAATGAAGGAAACATGAAATTCCGGCCGCGGCCAGCGTGCGCGGCGCGGGCGAAAGCGTCATGCCCGAGGAATTCGCTGGCCGGCTCGGCTTCGCCATCGGATGGCGGTCCGCCACGATGGCTCGCTACGTATACCCGCCCCCGAAGAAGTACCGGCAGGATACGGGCCAGGCGTCGTAACCCGCGCCGGAGCCGCCGCCGGAGCTTACGACGCCGGCAGAGCCCCCAGCATGACCGTGGTGATGACCCATGGGCCTGGCGTCGTCACCGGCCGCATGCCGACGACGGTGTCGACCCGGCCGCTGGGCTCGGTGACCCGGAACGTGCCGGCGCTGACCTGCGTGACGACCGGGGTCGCGGTCGGCCAGAGGCTGCGGAGCCCGGCCGGCCCGGGCCCTAAGCCCTTAATCCGGCCGCCGTTGGTCACCGGGCCGAAGTCGCGGCCCACGCTGCCTGGAAGAAGGTCCACGGGCCGGCGCTGCAGGCCGCCAGGGCCAGGCTCGCGACGCTCGCCACGGCCATCGGCCTCGGCCGGCCGGTCATGATCTCGCCGGGGCCAGGACGGCGATGAAGTCCCTGGTCCAGCCAGCCAGATACTGGCCCGCCGGGTGTTCCTGGCCGGGTAGCCCGGCGGTGAGCGGGCCGCCGGGCACGCTCGCGGTATCGAGCTGCACCCAGAACGGGTTGATGTCGAGCTCCATGGCGATCCGCGCCCCCTGGCCGGCCAGCACGCTGGCCAGGTCGGCCGGGACCGTGGACATGCTCGCGGCGTACATCAGGTCACCCGATGCGGTCTGGCCCACCGCGCTGCGCGCCACGTACGCGGCGTGCCCCACCGTGCCTCCCCAGCGCCACCACCTGGCCGTCTCCGCGGTCGGCTTCCCGTTCAGCACCAGTGGCCACAGGTTCTGCAGGACGCTGTAGACGGCCTCGCCGGGGGCGGGCACGCCGCCGCCCCAGA
>JASHYW010000003.1 GCA_030042885.1 Streptosporangiaceae bacterium
TCGTTCTCCAGCAGTTCGGCCAGCTCGGGCCCGCCCTCCTCGACGATCCGGCCTGCCACGAACACGTGCACGTAGTCTGGCTTCACGTACCGCAGGATCCGGGTGTAGTGGGTGATCAGCAGCACCCCGTGGCCGGGCTGCTCGCGGAACCGGTTGATCCCCTCGGCCACGACCTTGAGCGCGTCGATGTCCAGGCCAGAGTCGGTCTCGTCGAGGACCGCCACCTTCGGGTTGAGCAGCTCGAGCTGCAAGATCTCGTGCCGCTTCTTCTCCCCGCCGGAGAACCCCTCGTTCAGGTTGCGCTCGGCGAAGGCCGGGTCGATGGACAGCGCCGCCATCGCGCCGCGCAGTTCCTTGACGAAATCACGCAGCTTGGGCGCCTCGCCGCGGATGGCGGTGACCGCAGTGCGCAGGAAGTTCGACACCGACACGCCGGGGACCTCGACCGGGTACTGCATGGCCAGGAACAGGCCGGCCCGGGCGCGCGCGTCCACGGTCATGGCCAGCACGTCCTCGCCGTCCAGGGTGACGCTGCCCCTGGTGACCAGGTACTTCGGGTGCCCGGCGATCGCGTAGGCCAGGGTGGACTTGCCCGAGCCGTTCGGGCCCATGATCGCGTGGGTCTCCCCCTCGGCGACGATCAGGTCCACGCCGCGCAGGATCTCCCGGTGCACGCCGGGGCTCTCCTCCACGCTGACGTGCAGGTCGCGGATCTGGAGGGTGGCCACTATGACTCCTTACTTATGGCGACGTAGACGTCGTCACCTTCGATCTTGACAGGGTAAACGGGCACGGGCTCGGTGGCCGGCAGCCCGGTCGGCTGGCCGGTGCGCAGGTCGAAGCATGACCCGTGCAGCCAGCACTCGACCGTGTGGTCGTAGATCTCGCCCTCGGACAGCGGCACCTCGGCGTGCGAGCACACGTCGCGCAGCGCATAGACCTCGCCGCCAGTGCGCGCCACGGCCACCGGCTCGCCGTCCACCTCGACCCCGATCACGCCCTCGACGGGCAGATCGGACAGCGCGCAGGCCCTGGTGAAGATGGGAGTCTCCGTCATCGCAGGGACCTCGTCAGTTCCGCCTCGACGGCCTCGGCGATCCGCTCGCGCAGTTCGGGGACCTCGATGGTGCCGATCAGCTGGCCGAAGAACCCGCGGATGACCAGCTTGCGAGCCTCCTCGAACGGGATGCCGCGGGCCATCAGGTAGAACAGGTGGTGATCCTCGAGTCGGCCGCTGGCGCTGGCGTGCCCGGCCCCGATGATCTCCCCGGTGAGGATCTCCAGGTTCGGCACCGAGTCCACCCGGGTGCCGTCGGTCAGCACCAGGTTCCTGTTGTACTCGTAGGTATCGGTGCCGGTCGCTTCCGGCCTGATCAGCACGTCGCCGATCCAGACCGCATGCGCGTCGGTGCCCTGCAGCGCGCCCTTGTAGGTGACGCGGCTGCGGCAGTTCGGCACATCGTGGTCGACGAACAGCCGGTGCTCCAGGTGCTGGCCGGCATCGGCGAAGTACAGGCCGGTCAGGGCGGCGTCGCCGCCGGGACCGTCGTAGCGCACCTCGGCGCCCAGCCGGACCACCGAGCCGCCCAGCGTGACCGCGGCGTGCCGGAGCCTGGCGTCCCGGCCGAGGGTGGCGTAGTGGTGCGCGGCGTGGACGGCGTCGTCCGCCCAGTCCTGCACGCTGACCAGCGACAGCGACGCGCCGTCGCCCACCGCGAGCTCGACGTTGTCCGCATAGGTGGCGCTGCCACGGTACTCGAGCACGACCACGGCGCGGGAGAACGGCTCGGCCTGCACCAGCAGGTGGCCGTACCCGGCCCCATCGGAGCCGGTTACGGTGACGAACGTGGGGCGTGAGGCGTCCGCCTCCGCTGGCACCGTGATCACGGTGGCCTCGTCGAACGAGGCATAGGCCCGCGCGCTCACCCGGTCGGCCGGGATGAAGGTGCGCCCCGCGTTAGCCACGGACCGTTCGGCCGAAAAGGTCTTGACCTCGGGAGCCGGATCCACTTCCACGGTCACCTTCGCGGCGGGAACCGGAGCAGAAGGCGGGGAGTCTGTGTGCAGCCCGCGCAGCCGGCGCAGCGGGGTGAACCGCCACTCCTCCTCGCGGCCTCCGGGCACGGCAAAGTCTGCCGGGTCGTACGACCGGTGCTCGTGCAGCCTGGTGACGGGAGCCGACTCGATCGCTCCCTGCAGCCCAGCCGACATCAGCCGACAGCCCCCTCCATCTGCAGCTCGATCAGCCGGTTCAGCTCGAGCGCGTACTCCATCGGCAGCTCGCGGGCGATCGGCTCGACGAACCCGCGGACGATGGTGGCCATCGCCTCGTCCTCGGTCATGCCGCGGCTCATCAGGTAGAACAGCTGGTCCTCGGAGATCTTGGACACGGTGGCCTCGTGGCCCATCTCCACGTCGTCCTCGCGGACGTCCACGTACGGGTAGGTGTCGCTGCGGCTGACCGTATCCACCAGCAGCGCGTCGCACTTGACCGTGGACTTGGCGTGCTCGGCGCCTTCCCGCACCTCGACCAGGCCGCGGTAGGATGTCCGGCCGCCGGCCCGGGCCACCGACTTGGACACGATGGTGGAGGAGGTGTTCGGCGCGAGGTGCACCATCTTGGCCCCCGCGTCCTGGTGCTGGCCCGCGCCCGCGAACGCGACCGAGAGCGTCTCGCCCCTGGCGTGCTCGCCCAGCAGCCAGACCGCCGGGTACTTCATCGTTACCTTGGAGCCGATGTTGCCGTCGATCCACTCCATGGTGGCGCCCTGCTGGGCGACGGCGCGCTTGGTCACCAGGTTGTAGACGTTGTTGGACCAGTTCTGGATCGTGGTGTAACGGCAGCGCGCGTCCTTCTTGACGACGATCTCGACCACCGCGGAATGCAGCGAGTCGGACTTGTAGATGGGCGCGGTGCAGCCCTCCACGTAGTGGACGTAGGCGCCCTCGTCCACGATGATCAGGGTCCGCTCGAACTGGCCCATGTTCTCGGTGTTGATCCGGAAATAGGCCTGCAGCGGGATTTCCACGTGCACGCCCCTCGGCACGTAGATGAACGAGCCGCCGGACCAGACCGCGGTGTTGAGCGCGGCGAACTTGTTGTCCCCCGGCGGGATCACGGTGCCGAAGTACTCGCGGAACAGATCCGGGTGCTCCCTGAGCGCGGTGTCGGTGTCGAGGAAGATGACGCCCTTGGCCTCCAGGTCTTCCCTGATCTTGTGGTAGACCACCTCCGACTCATACTGAGCCGCAACACCGGCGATGAGGCGCTGCCTTTCCGCTTCGGGGATGCCGAGCTTGTCGTAGGTGTTCTTGATGTCGGCGGGCAGCTCGTCCCAGCTCGCGGCCTGCTTCTCGGTGGAGCGGACGAAGTACTTGATGTTGTCGAAGTCGATGTCGGACAGGTCGGCGCCCCAGGTCGGCAGCGGCTTGCGGCCGAAGTACTTCAGTCCCTTCAGCCGCATGTCGAGCATCCACTCCGGCTCGTTCTTGAGTGCCGAGATATCGCGGACCACCTCTTCGGACAGGCCGCGGCGCGCGGACGCGCCGGCCACGTCCGGGTCGGCCCAGCCGAACCTGTACGTGCCCAGCCCCTCGAGCTGTTCTTGCGCGGTGGTGGTCATGTCAAGAGCCCTCCGGACTCCGTGGTGTTGTCGGTAGTTACCCGTGGTACAGCCGCCCCGGGCTGGCCAGCCTTCCCCAGGTCGGTGACGTGCGTGGTGCAGATCCCGTCGCCGTGCGCGATCGTGGCCAGGCGCTGCACGGGGGTGCCGAGCAGCCTGCCGAACGCCTCGGTTTCCGCCTCGCACAGCTGCGGGAACTCGGCCGCCACGTGCGCGACCGGGCAGTGATGCTGGCACAGTTGCTCGCCGGCCATGCCCCCGATGGCGGGCGCAGGACCCGCGGAGGCGGCGTAACCGTCGGCCGACAGCGCCTCGGCCAGCGCCTGGACCCGGGTGGCGAGCTCGCCCTGGACCCCGGGACCCACCACCGGCGCGTACCTGCGCTCCAGGTCGGCGACCTGGGTGCGGGCGAACTCGGCGATGGCCTCGGGACCTGCGCGGTCGGCCAGGAACCTCAGCGCGCTTGTGGCCAGGTCGTCGTAGGCGTGCTCGAACGCGCTACGCCCGGCGTCGGTGATGACGAACACCTTGGCCGGCCTGCCCCGTCCCCGGTTCCCGTAGGTCCTGGCCGTCCTGGTCTCGATGAGCCCTTCGGCCAGGAGGTTGTCCAGATGACGCCGGATGGCCGCGGGCGTGAGCCCGAGCCTGCCGCCCAGCGTCGCGGCGGTCGACGGCCCGAGCTCGAGGATCAGCCGAGCGACCTGCCCCCGGGTCGGGGCAGCGCCGACTGACCCCGCCCTGGTGGAGCCCTCGGCCGACCGCACGTTTTTCACAACAACATTGTGCCGTAAATAAGTCCCCTGGCGCAAACTTTTGCCAACATCGACGTGACGTAAATCACGCTCCCGGGCCGGCTCGCCGGGATCGAGCAGGACCGTCCCGTTAGGCGGTAATCCCGACGGTGATCCCGTCCACGCCGCTCGGATGATCGGAGAGGGTCCATAAATTCTTCTTAGCCGAACGGTCCGTGGTTCCCGCGTCCCGCTGCGAAACCGCGTGGTGGCCAGATGCGTCATAGCTGTCAGCGCCGTGAATTCTTGGTGGTGCCGCACGCCGTGCCGATGAGGTCCGCCGCTGCTGCGGCATTATTGCTAGAAGCGAAGGGAAGGAAACCAGCCCGCTCATGCCCGCGCCGCGACCTGAGATCGTCGACCTGCTCGAGGTGGCCATCCCCCCCGATGGCAAGGTGATGACGGTTAGTGACCTGCACCTGCCCCCGGTGCGCACGGACGTGTCCGGGCGGTCCTGCGAGACGCTGGCACGCCGCCTGGCCGCCGAGACCGGCACGCTGACCGTCGTGCTGGCCGGTGACGTGGTCGAGCTGCTCGGCTTCCCCGGGTCGACGGCCACCGACATCCTGCGCCCGCACGAGGACCTGTGCGCGGCGCTGCTGGAGGTGACCGCCCGCGGCGGGCAGGTCATTTACGCGATCGGCAACCATGACGGCGACCTGGCCTGGGACGTGAAGGCGGCAGACGCGGTACGGGAGATGACCGGCGCCCAGCTGTGCCTGGCCGCGGACCTGATCCTGGCCGACGGCCGCAGGATCAGGGTGGAGCACGGCCACCAGCTCGACCCGTACAACTGCTTCCATGACGCGCGCAACCCGCTGGACACCCCGATGGGCCACCACATCGTCAGGGAGGTCATCCCGCGGATCGAGTGGCTCGGCCGCGGCTGGGTCGACGGCGCGCACGAGATGGCCGACCCGACCGACTTCCCGTCGTTCGTCGGTTCCCGGCTCGTCTACCGCAAGCTGGGCCGGCACCTGTGGTGGCTGATCGCGATCCCGCTGGTGATCCTGATCCTGGTCCGGATACCGGAGTTCGCCGAGTTCAGGTCCCGGTATCCGGACACGGACGTGTGGGTGCACCGGGGCGAGATCCTCGGCTACGGCGCGGTGGCCGATCTCGCCGTGATCGCGGCCCTGGTCGGCATCCTGGCCCGGCGGGCCTGGGTGTCGATCAGCGCGCTGGCCCTCGAGAAACGAGGCTACGGGCAGAACCAGGCCGCGCGGCAGCGCGCCGCCGACCTGGTCGCCGACGGCTACCACGGCTACATCTCCGGGCATACCCACCACCCGGAGCTGGCCGCCTCGGCGACCGGCTTCTACGCCAACTCCGGGTCGTGCACTTCGGTCGTGGAGGGCATCGGCGGGAGGTTCGGCCTGCCCCCGGCGTACGTGCGGAACCAGCAGATCTGCTGGGTGGAAATCGCCGCGGGCCGGGCCGAGCTGATCTCGGCCCGGGTCGAGCTGCCCGGCGCGACCAGGATGGAGCGCTGGGTGGCCCACGGCCGCAACCCGCACTCCGATACTCCGGTGCGGGTCGCGTCCTGGCCAGCCGGGCCCGACTGGCCGCCGCCGGACAAGAAGGCCGACCGCAGGAAACAGGCGGCGCCAGAACCCGAACCCCCGCCTGAAGCCCAGCACCCCCCTAACGGTCAGGGCCGGGAACCGCGGGGATCCTGAGCTCAGCCGCGCTCGGCTGCCCGGGCCTCCTCCACGGTGAGCTCGGCTGCGGGGTCGGCTTCCAGGCGCTCGTCAGGGATCGGCTTGCCGCTG
>JASHYW010000156.1 GCA_030042885.1 Streptosporangiaceae bacterium
CGAAGATGGTACCAGCCACGTGGCCACCGATTCCAGCAGCCTGCTAAGACTGCGGTGTCATCCGGAGAACCAGTGCGCGGGCGCCGGGCTGGTGTTGTGGTAGATGTGCTTCTTCTCCTGGTATTCGTCCAGACCGGAAGGACCGAGCTCGCGGCCGATGCCCGACTTGCCGAAACCGCCCCACTCCGCCTGCGGCAAGTAGGGGTGGTAGTCGTTGATCCAGACCGTGCCGTGGCGCAGTGCGCCTGCGACCCGCTCGGCCCGGCCCGCCTCGGATGTCCAGACCGCGCCGGCCAGGCCGTACCCGGTATCGTTGCCGAGCCGGATCGCCTCCTCCTCGGTGCGGAACCGCTCGACCGTCACCACCGGCCCGAACACCTCGTCCTGCACGACCGCCATGTCCCGGTGGCATCCGGCGAACACCGTCGGCCGCAGGAAGAAGCCGCGGGCCAGCGCGGGCTCGGGCGGCCGCTGACCGCCGGCCAGCAGTTCCGCGCCCGCGGCCAGCCCGAGCGAGATGTATCGCTCCACCTTCGCCCGGTGCGCCTCGGAGATCAGCGGGCCGCATTCGGTGTCCGGGTCCAGGCCGCTGCCCAGCCGGATCCGGTCCGCGCGGGCGGCCAGCTCGGCGACGAAGCTGTCGTGGATGCTGTCCTGCACGATCAGCCGGGCGCCGGCCGAGCACACCTGCCCTGAGTGCAGGAACGCCGCGGTCAGCGCGTTGTCCACCACGGTGTCGAAGTCGGTGTCGGCGAAGATGATGTTCGGGTTCTTGCCGCCGAGCTCGAGCGCGACCCGCCGCACCCCGCGGGCCGCCGCGGCCATGATCTTCTCGCCGGTCGCGAGCCCGCCGGTGAATGAGATCAGGTCGACGCCTGGGTGCGCCACCAGCGCCTGGCCCACCGTCCCGCCCGCGCCGAGCAACAGGTTCACCACACCAGGCGGGACGCCGGCCTCCTCGAACAGCATGACCAGCGCCACCGTGGACAGCGGGGTCAGCTCGCTGGGCTTGGCCACCGTCGTGTTGCCCGCCGCCAGCGCGGGCGCGAGCTTCCACGAGATCTGCAGTAGCGGGTAGTTCCACGGCGCGATGAGCGCGCAGACGCCCACCGGCTCATGCGTGATCCGGCTGACCACGCCGGGCCGACCCGGATCGACCACCCGTCCCGCATGCGAGGCCGCGATCCCCGCGTAGTAGCGGAACACGGCCGTCGTGTCGTCCACGTCGGCGCGGGCTTCGTTCAGCGTCTTGCCGGTGTCGAGGCTCTCGGTGTGCGCCAGCTGCTCGCGGTCCCGCTGCAGCAGGTCAGCGATCTTGCCCAGCAGCGCGGTGCGCTCAGTGATAGTCGACCGCCGCCACGGGCCCTCATCGAAGGCCTCACGGGCCGCGGCCACGGCCGCGTCGACGTCAGCCGGCGCGGCCTCGGCCAGGGTCTCCAATGGGGTTGCGTCGAACGGGTTGACGGTCTGTGACGTGCCGCCGTCCTCGGCCGGGACCCATTTTCCAGCTAGGTAGAGATTCTTCATGGCCTGCTCCCGTGGGGTCCGTTACCGCCGACGTCGCCACTATAGACAGGCCCGGTCCCCGCGGTCAGGTGGTTGTGGTGCCGCTCCCGGTGCTGCCGCTGCCGCCGCCGGTGCTGCCGCTGCCGCCAAAGCCGCCGCTGCCGCCAAAGCCACCGCTGCCGCCCGGCGTGAACGGCAGGTCGGACTTGCAGGCGTTGAACGCCGCCTGGTCGGCCGGGTTGGACTGCAGCTCACCGAACAGGCTCCTGAAGCCGCCGCCCGAGGCTGACGGGCTGGGGAGAGTCACGCCGTGCGCGGCCAGGCAGCTCTCGAACTTGCTGAACGCCGCGCTGAACCCGCCCGATCCTGCGAAGCCGCCGGCCGGGCGCAACGATGCGCAGGCCTTACGGGCATTGGCGATCGTGCTGCTGCTCGGGGTACTCCCGCTCGAGCCGCCGCCGCCGAAGCCCGTCACGCCGTGCTCGCGCAGGCAGTTGAAGTAGGCGCTCGCGCTGCCCGAACCCGACGAGCCCGACGAACTGCCGGGCGAGCTGCCTGCAGCTGGCGAGGCCGATGCGGCGCCGCCGCACGCCGCCACCGCTAGCAGCAGGGCGGGAACTGCTGCCCCCACCACCAGGGTCCGTCCGAGGCGGCTCTTCAGCGGGCCGCCCAGGTAACGGTGAATGCTGGGCAAGAGTGTCTCCTCATATCCGTAGGGGCAGCGACGCAAGGTCCGCTGCCTCTAGCGATCCGAATGCTGAAATGTAGCGGGCTGAGCATTAGAAAAATGTCTGAATTTCCCGCCCGTTGGCTCCAGGTGATCCTTGCGGCCAGCCACGCCAAGCGTCCGCCTCAGCGGCCCTAGGGTTCCACGGGGCTCAGCGGGCCGGTTACCTTTGCTGGCGTGAGCAGTTCGCGGACCACGCTGGCGGGGCAGCTGGCCCGGATGGGTTTCGCGGACGCCGCCCGGGCTGAACGCCTGCTGCTGACCGATCTCGGCGGCACTGATCTTGCCGGCTCGGAGGACGGGCTGCAGGCCGAGACGGTGCTGACCGCGCTGGCCGCGGCGGCGGACCCCGACCTGGCCCTGACCGGGCTGGCCAGAGTGTTCGAGGCCACGGCTGAGCCGCTGGCCCTGCGCCAGGCACTGCGCGACGAACCGGAATTCCGCGACCGGCTCACCGTCGTGCTGGGCGTCAGCGCCGGGCTGGCCGATCACCTGACCCGGCATCCCGAGGACTGCCAGGTGCTACGGGGGGCCGTCAGCCGTCCCGGTCCGGGGGAGCTGCACGAGGAGATGCTGCGGGCGGTCGGCGCGAACCCGCGCCTGGCCGAGCCGGTCGCAGGCCAGGAACCGGCGGGCGGCCGGACCCGGGAGTCCATGGACGTTTTGGGGTCCACAGCCGCGCTGGCCGCGGCCTACCGGCGCCGGCTGCTGCACCTCGCGGCGCGGGACCTGACCGGGGTCGCGACCGTGGACGAGGTGGGCGAGGAGCTGGCCGACATCGCGGCGGCGGTTCTCGAGGCAGCCCTGGCCGTGGCGCGGTCCGAGCTGCCCCCGGGGTCCGTGCCATGCCGTCTCGCAGTGATGGCCATGGGTAAGTGCGGCGCTCGCGAGCTGAACTACGCCAGTGATGTGGACGTGATCTTCGTCGCGGAACCGGTCAGGGACGGGGACGAGACGGCGGCGCTGGCCACCGCCAGCCGCCTGGCCGCGGGCATGATCGGCGTCTGCGCCCGGTCCACCCCCGAGGGCAGCATCTTCCCCGTCGACCCGAACCTCCGCCCCGAAGGCCGCCACGGCCCGCTGGTCCGTACCCTGGCCAGCCACCGGGCTTATTACGAGCGCTGGGCGAAGACCTGGGAGTTCCAGGCGCTGCTCAAGGCCAGACCGGTGGCGGGCGACATGGCGCTCGGCCAGGCGTACGCCGATACGTTCGCCCCGCTGGTCTGGCAGGCAGCGCGCCGCGAACACTTCGTCGAGGACACCCAGGCCATGCGCCGCCGGGTGGAGCAGTCCCTGCCGGCCAAGCGGGCCGGGCGCGAGCTCAAGCTCGGCCCCGGCGGGCTGCGGGACATCGAGTTCGCCGTCCAGTTGCTGCAGCTCGTGCACGGCCGCACCGACGAGGCGCTGCGCTCGCCCGCGACGCTGCCCGCTCTGGCCGCGCTGGCGGCCGGTGGGTACGTCGGCCGCGACGACGCGGACGAACTGGCCGCCGCCTACCGGTTCCTGCGCCGCACCGAGCACCTGCTGCAACTGCACCGGCTGCGCCGGACCCATACCCTGCCCGAGGATCCCGCTGTACTCCGCAGGCTCGGCCGGGCGATGAGGTCTTTGGACATACCGAACGGACCGTGGTACCCGCATCCGGCCGCCCTGAACCGCTCCGATCCGGCCGTCGAATTCGACGCTATGTGGCGCAGGCACGCCAGGCAGGTCCGGCGGCTGCACGAGAAGCTGTTCTACCGTCCGCTGCTGGAAGCCGTGGCCCGGCTGCCTTCGGAGGCGGCCCGGCTGACCCCGGCCGAGGCCCGGGACCGGCTCCAGGCGCTCGGCTACACCGACCCGGCGGGTGCGCTACGTCACATCGACGCCCTGACCTCGGGCGTCTCGCGGCGCGCCGCGATTCAGCGGACGCTGCTGCCGGTCCTGCTCGGCTGGTTCGCCGACGCCGCCGAGCCCGACGCTGGCCTGCTGGCGTTCCGCCAGGTCAGCGAGGCGCTGGGGGAGAGCCCGTGGTATTTGAGGCTGCTGCGGGACGAGACCAAGGCGGCCGAGCGGATGGCGCGCGTGCTGGCCTCCAGCCGGTACGCCACCGGCCTGCTGCTGCGCGCGCCCGAAGCGGTCGCGATGTTCGGCGACGACGCCGAGCTAGTGCCGCGGAACCTGGCGGCGCTGCGCTCGGAGATGATGGCGGCGTCGCAGCGTTACGACGACGATGCGGAGGCCGCGGTGACGGCGGTGCGCTCGATCCGCCGCCGCGAGCTGCTGCGGATCTCCGCCGCCGACATGCTGGAGGTCGCTCCGGACCTCTCTGCGACCAGTGAGGCGCTGACCAGCGTGACCCGGGCGGCGGTCGAGACCGCGCTGGACGTGGCGATGCGGAAGGTCTCCGCCGAGCTGCGCCGTTCGCTGCCCACCCGGTTCGCGGTGATCGCCATGGGCCGGTTCGGCGGTCACGAGTGCGGGTACGGCAGCGATGCCGACGTGCTGTTCGTCCATGATCCGCAGCCCGGCCAGCCCGAGCGAGATGCCTCCTACGCCGCGCACGCGGTGGCCGCCGAACTGCGTCGGTTGCTCGCGCTGCCGGTGCCCGATCCGGCCCTGGTGGTGGACGCCGACCTGCGGCCGGAAGGACGCCAGGGCCCGCTGGTGCGGACCCTGGCCGCCTACCGGGCCTACTACCGGCGCTGGTCCGCGCCGTGGGAGGCCCAGGCCTTGCTGCGGGCCGAGCCCGTGGCCGGGGATGCCGAGCTCGGCGCCAGGTTCACCCGGGTGATCGGCGAGTTCCGTTATCCCACCGGCGGTGTCGACGCGGCGGCCGTCCGGGAGATCCGCCGCATCAAGGCGCGGGTGGAAGCCGAGCGGATCCCCCGGGGCGCGGACCGTGCTCTGCACGTCAAGCTCGGGCCAGGAGGCCTGTCCGACGTGGAGTGGACGATCCAGCTGCTGCAGCTCCAGCACGCCCACGCGGTGCCTGGCTTGCGCACCACCAGGACCGGCGAGGCGATGGCGGCGGCGGTGCAGGACGGCCTGCTGTCCGCCGAGGACGCGGCAGCGCTGATGGCCGCCTGGCAGCTGGCCGCGCGGATCAGGAACGCGATTGTGCTGGTCCGCGGCAGGACCGGCGACATGCTGCCCGCCCGGCACGGCGAGCTGACCGCGGTCGCCCGCCTGCTCGGCTACCCGCCCGGCGACGCCGCGCAGGTCCTCGAGCAGGACTACCGCCGCGCCGCCCGCCGCGCCCGCGCGGTCATGGAGCCTCTCTTCTACGGCTGAGGCTATGGGAGGCTCTCGATCATCTGGATGATCACCTCGCGCCGGAAGCCGTGGCGCCGCGCGAACTCGATGAGATCGCGCGTCCGGGCCCCGACCAGGCTCACCTGACCCGGGAATGCCGCGCGCTGGCCGGCCTGACCCCGGCGGCTCTGGCCAGGCAGCGAGCCCTGGGCTGGGATTAGCCCATGTGCTGCCAGATGAGGGCGGCCAGCCGGTCGATCGTGTCGATACCGTACTGCTCGGTGGGATTCCCGGTGGTCAGCAC
>JASHYW010000157.1 GCA_030042885.1 Streptosporangiaceae bacterium
ACGGTCAAGGAGACGCCCGGCGCGGTCAACGTGCCGGTATCGGTCGGCGGGCAGATCGTCCGGCCCGGCGACGCGATCATCGCCGACGACGACGGCGTGGTGTGCGTGCCGCGCGGCGAGGTCCGCCAGGCGCTGGCCGCGGCACAGGCCCGGATGGCCAAGGAGGAGCAGAGCCGTAAGGCGCTGGCCGGCGGTCAGCTCGGACTGGACCTGTACTGCCTGCGGGACAAGCTCGCCGCCCGCGGCGTCGAGTTCGTCAGTGCCGATGACTACGCGGCCCGCGCCCAGCAGGTAGAGGTGACACCCTGATGGGGCTGGATGACGGGGTGCGGTGCATGCTGATGCGGGGCGGCACGTCGAAGGGGGCCTACTTCCTGGCCGAGGACCTGCCCGCGGACCCGGCCGAACGCGACGAGCTGCTGCTGCGCATCATGGGCAGTCCGGATGCCCGGCAGATCGACGGCATCGGCGGGGCACACCCGCTGACCTCCAAGGTGGCGGTCATCTGTAGATCGGCTCGCGCCGATGCCGACGTCGATTACCTGTTCCTGCAGGTGGGTGTGGACCAGGCCACGGTTTCCGGCCGGCAGAACTGCGGAAACCTGCTGGCCGGCGTGGGGCCGTTCGCGGTCGAGCGAGGCCTAGCGGACGGGCCGCCGGTCCGGATCCACATGGTCAACTCCGGCAGCGTGGCCACCGCCGCGTTCCCGGCGCCGGGCGGCATCGTCGAGTACGCGGGCGAGGTCGCGATCGCCGGGGTCCCGGGGACGGCGGCGGCGATCGTGCTCGACTTCGGCGGGACCGAAGGCTCGGCGACCGGCGCCCTGCTGCCCACCGGGCACGTCATCGAGGTCATCGACGGCATCCGGGTCACCTGCGTGGACAACGGCATGCCGGTGCTGGTGGTGGCCGCCGCCGACCTGGGCTGCATCGGGCATGAGACGGTGGCCGACCTGGAGGCCGACCCGGACCTGGGCGCCAGGGTCCAGGCGCTGCGGCTGGCGGCCGGCAAGCTGATGGGCCTGGGCGACGTGTCCGCCGCCAGCGTGCCGAAGGTGTCGCTCGTGGCCGGGCCCGCGGACGGCGGGACGATCTGCACGCGCACGTTCATCCCGGTGCGGGTGCACGATTCGATCGGAGTGCTCGGCGCGGTCAGCGTCGCGACCGCGCTGCTGCTCCACGGCGCGGCCGGCAGCGACCTGGCCCGCGTCACGCCGGGGCAGACGCGCTTCGACATCGAGCATCCCACCGGGCACCTCCAGGTGGAGGTCGAGGTGGACACGGCCAGCACGCCGCCCCGGGTGATCCGCTCCGGCGTGGTGCGCACCGCGCGCAAGCTGTTCGACGGCACCGTCTTTCCCCGGAGGTACTTGTGAGCAGTCCACAGCACGCGGCGACGCGGCCACCGCTGCACGAGGTCGCGCACCTGGGGCACATCGAGTTGCTGACGCCCAAGCTGTGCCAGAGCCTGTGGTTCTTCACCGACGTGCTCGGCCTGACCGAGAACGGCCGCGAGGGCAACTCCGTCTACCTGCGCACCTGGGATGACTACGAGCACCACACGGTCAAGCTGACCGCGCACGACACCTCCGGCATCCGCCGGGTCGGGCTCCGGGCCTCCAGCCAGGCCGCGCTGGAGGCCCGGGTCCGGGCCATCGAGGCGGCCGGGCTCGGCATCGGCTGGAAGGACGGCGATCCCGGCATCGGGCCGACGTACCTGTTCCGCGACCCGGACGGGCACGAGCTCGAGCTGTACTGGGAGACCGAGTGGTACCAGCCGCCGGCCGCGCTGAGGCCGTCGCTGAAGAACCAGGCCCAGGCCTACCCGGGACGCGGGGTGTGCGTGCGGCGGCTCGATCACGTGAACTACCTGGCCCGGGACGTCCCGCCCAGCGGGGACTTCGTCCGGGACGTGCTCGGCGGGCGGGTCACCGAGCAGATCATGCTGGACGACGGCACGATCTCCGCGCAGTGGCTGCACTTCACCAACAAGGGCTACGACCTGGTCTACACCCGGGACTGGACGGGCAGCGCCGGACGGCTGCACCACGTCGCGTTCGCGCCTGACACCCGCGAGGACATCCTGCGCGCCGCGGACATCTGCCTGGACCAGGGCGTGTTCATCGAGACCGGGCCGCACAAGCACGCCATCCAGCAGACGTTCTTCCTGTACGTCTACGAGCCCGGCGGCAACCGGATCGAGCTGGCCAACCCGGCCGCGCGGCTGGTGCTCGCGCCAGACTGGCGCACGATCACCTGGACCGAAGCCGAACGCGCCAAGGGCCAGGCCTGGGGCCTGAAGACGATCGAGTCATTCCACATGCACGGGACACCACCAGTCTCCTGAGGCTGGACGCTCCTGTGGGACGCGAGGGTTTGCGGAGGTGCGAGGGTTACAGGACTCCCCCGGCCGCCGACCAGGCCGAGCTCGCGCGCGCGGCGCTCGATCTGGACGGCCGCGTCCGCGGGGTCCTGCGGCGCGACCGCGGTCAGCCCGCTGAACCGGTCCGGGTGCCGCCTGCACGCCTCGGCCAGCTGATCGTTGGCCAGGTAGGCCATGGCGACCGCCCGGTCCGGTCCAGGATCTGAGTGCCGGGGCAGGTCAGCGAAATGATCTGCCGGTCGACGCCCGCGGCGTCCATGTCCGCGATCCGCCACTCGCCCGGGTCCTGCAGGCGCGTATCGCGCGTCACCACGTGTGTTACCTCCCATGGTCGGTTTTGCCGCCGCCGACGCTAACACAGGGCACCGTCAGCCGGTCCACCTACACTGGGCATTCATGTACGCCAGGACGAACCCGAGCGCGGGGCGGCTGACCCCGCGGGAAAAGCGGGTGTTCAGGTTCGTCGGCGTGCTGATCATCGTGATCCTCGTCGGCCTGGGCGCCTGGGCGGCGCTGGCCCCTGACAGCTACTCCAGTTCGGGGCACGGCTGCGTCAGCGTCACCGTGCCGAGTTCCACCGGCGGGGCGACCCTGCACTACTGCGGGGCGGCGGCCCGGTCGTTCTGCCGG
>JASHYW010000158.1 GCA_030042885.1 Streptosporangiaceae bacterium
CAGGCCAGGGCTGAGCGAGCGGGCGACGATGGTGATGAAGACGTTCTCGGCGTCGGAGTCCACCGCGCAGATCAGCCCCCGTGCCCGTTCGATCCCTGCCTTGCGCAGCACCGCCTCGTCCGACGCGTCGCCGATCAGGTAGCACCGCCCGTCGCGTTCCAGGTCCGGTTCCAGTTCGGCCTTGCTGTCCACCACGATGAACGGCACGCCCTCGGTCTCCAGCTCGGCGGCGATGGCCCGGCCGACCCGGCCATAGGCGCAGACGATGAAGTGCCCGCGCAGTTCATCAAGGCGTCGGCGCATCCGGCGGCTCCGCGAGAACAAACTCACCCGGCCTTCCACGATCGCGGTCGCGGCCAGGCCCAGGATGACGACGAACAGGCCGACGCCGAGCAAGGCTAGCCCTGCGCTGAACACCAGCGCGCCAGTGGACAGGTGAGTGCCGGATGCAAACCCGACCGTGGTCAGCGTGAGCAGCGTCATGGCCACCGCCATCCACGGCGAATAGCCAAAGCACAGGTAGCCTACAATCCCGGCGACGACTAGCACGACCGGCCCGGTGGCGACCAGCACGCCGCGGGGCAGCCGTGACGGTGATCTCATTCACTCAGCCTCCTCACCAGCATGCCGCCCGGAACCGCGCTACCGGCCGCCATGAGCCGCTGACCAGCCGGGCCATCCGGTAATAGTCGCCGACGTCCACGCTGTCATGGAGTTCGTCCCAGGAACAAACGCCGCGGGGAACCTGGCCGGCGTCCTGATCCTCCTTGATCATGGCCATGATCGCGTTGGCGTAGCGCTGCACGTCTTAGGCTCTGGTCATGACCTGCCTCCCTCGCCAGCCTCAGCCAGCAAGCACTGGTACGCGCGTGGAGCGCGTGCACACGGAAAAGCCCGGTCGGCTGACGGCACTGCGAGGGGCCAGGTGGAGGACAGCAAATCGCCTGCCGCCCGGCCGCTCTCAAAGCCGTACAGCAGGCCAGGCCACCTGCTCCGGCACGGCGCCTGAACATGGGTCAGTGTTCCCCGGCCGGACGGCCGGTGGCAGGGACGTTCGGCCCCATGCCCGCAGGACTTCGGTCACCGGTTGTCCTCCGCCCTGGCGTCACACCTCCCGGCGCGGCCGCCCGCAGCTGGCAAGCCTGGGCACCCGGCTCAGGCCACGCCGCCGCTGGCCCGCAGTGGGCCACAGATGCGGCCGGATCATCAGGTGCAAGTGTCGCGTACGGCGTCCATATCAGCCATTCGGAATGCAGCACCGGCCGGGCCAAAGGACCATGAACACGTCCGTTAGGCGGGTACGCGCGCGAGCTTCGCGGGTCCAGCCCTTTGCTCGCGGTGAACTCCTTCAGCCGGGCGAACCAGTCCGCGCACTCCCGGGACACGAACGCCGGCACGAACGTCGCCATGCAGACACCGCCATTGGCCCTGAGCCTTTCCAGGACCTCATCGGGGACGTTGCGCAGGCTGTCGGTGAGCGCGCGGGCGCTTGAGTGGGAGAAGATCACTGGCGACTGGGCCAGATCCAGGGCGTCGTTCATCGTGGAAACTGAGGCATGCGATAGGTCGACCAGCCGCTGCATCTCCCGGACCACGTCCCGGCCGAATTCGGTCAGCCCGCCGGCCTGCGGATCATCGGTGGCCGAGTCGGCCCAGCCGACGTTGGCGTTGTGCGTCAGCGTCATATACCTGACGCCTAGCGCGTACAGCATCCGCAGCACGCCGAGCGACCCCGCGATCGCGTGACCCCCTTCGGCGCCAAGCAGCGACACCACCCGGCCGGAAGCGAAGATCCGCTCCACGTCGCCGGCGGTCAGCGCGAGTTCCAGTGCCTGCGGGTACCAGGCGAATATCCGGCGCGCCAGGTCGATCTGCTCGAGCACCGTGATGACGGCCGAGTGCCCGGCAAGCGAGGCCGGCACGTAGACCGACCAGAACTGGGCGCCCACCCCGCCGGCCGCGAGCCGCGGCAGGTCGGTATGGGTGCCGGTGACCGGCGCGGCCAGGTCCACCTCGGCCAGGGCATCGGGCGACCGTCCGCGCAGCGCCCACGGCAGGTCGTTGTGCCCGTCGACCAGCGGGAACCGCCGCAGCAGGTCCCGGGCCCTGCCCTCGAGATCAGTCATCCCGCCAGCCTATGAGCGTTATTCAAGACCGGCTAGCGAGCGCAGGCCTTGTGGGCCTGCGCGAGCGGCCGGTGCAGGCATGCGGCCAGCAGCCATGGCGGGTTCTTGAATAACGCGAAATATAGGAAAGGCACCGCGGGCATGACACGACACGGGACCGGGGACCTGGGTCCGTTCGGGAGAAAAAAATTGCGGAGGCGGTGGCGCATGATGCCGACGTGGCCGGGCGGTCCGGCGATTTGCGGCGAGTTCGGCCTATTCATGCTGGTAAGAGGGCCCAGCGGGTTACGCTTGTGGTGGCGGGGGACGAAGGCGGTGCGCGATGAGCCTGGTCCGATGACAGCCCACTGGGCACCATCTCGCCACGTCGCGCTGGACGGCGCGGTGAACGTACGGGATATCGGCGGCTACCGGAGCAGCTGTGGGCGCGAGGTGCTGCGCGGGCGGCTGTTCCGCGGCGACGCGCTCAGCCAGCTCTCCCATGTCGACCTCGAACGGCTCGCACGGCTGGGGCTGCGCACGGTCATCGACTTCAGGACGCCGGGTGAGATCCTGCTCAGCGGCCCGGACCGGCTGCCGGCCGGGGTTGACTGCGTGAGCCTGCCGGTGGGCGGCGGCGACCTCGGGGGGATCTACGAGCTGATCACCAGCGGTGACCATGAGCGGCAGCGCCGGGAACTCGGTGACGGGCGGGCGGCTTGGTTCATGGTGCAGATGAACCGCGGGTTCGTGGCGGACGCGCGGCAGCGGGAGGCGTTCGGCGCCGCGCTGCAGCTGGTGTGCGTGCCGGGCGGGCTGCCGCTGCTGTACCACTGCTCGGGCGGGAAGGATCGCGCCGGGTGGATGACCGCCATCGTGCTCACCGCCCTCGGCGTGGCGCGCGAGGTCGTGGTGCGGGACTACCTGCTGTCCAACGACTTCCACCGCACCGGGTACGTCAAGCTCCGCTTCGACCTGGTCAAGACCGGGATCGTGGCCGATCCCGAGCTGCTGCGGCCGATCCTGGAACAGAGCGTCACGTACCTCGGCGCGGCCTTCGAGGAGGCGGACCGGCGGTACGGGTCGTTCGGTGCCTTCCTGGGTTGCGGGCTGGACGTCAGCGATGCCATGCTGTGCGAGCTGCGGCGCGGGCTGCTCGGCGAGCTGGTGCCTCCCGCACCGGTGCGGTTAATCCCGACCCAGCGGCATGGCGCGGTCCTGTCGCCGCGTTAGCGGCGGCGGCGCGGGCCGAGACGGCGCATGCGCATCCAGGCGAGCAGCGAGAAGACCACGCCCAGCGCGATCATCATGCCCATGTCGAGCAGCCAGGTGCTCGCCGTGTGATTCCACAGCGGATCGGTGAAGCTGCCCGCGGCCGGGTTGATGACGTTGAGGTTGGCGGTGGAGGCCACCGCGCCGAACCCCCAGCGGGCGGGAGCCAGCCAGGCGAGCTGCGTCAGCCCGGCCTTGCCGCTCAGCGACAGCACGCCGCCGGACAGGATGACCTGGACCATGGTGAGCAACACCAGGAACGGCATGGCCTTCTCCGACGTGCTGACCATGGAGGACACCAGCAGGCCCAGGCACATCGAGGCGACGGCGAGGAAGGCGATGCCGAGCAGCAGCTCGACCAGCGGGGCGCCGGTCAGGAAGGAGCCCGTGGGCGGCAGCGGCCGCCCGCCCAGCCCGAGCAGCACCAAGATGACCGACTGCACGATGCTGATGACGCCGAGCACGAACAGCTTGGAGAACAGGTAGGAGCCGGACGACAGGCCGGCCGCCCGTTCCCTGATGTAGATCGGCCGTTCCTTGACCAGTTCCCTGACCGAGCTCGCGGCCCCGGACAGGCACGCGCAGATGACCAGGATCAGCAGCACTTCCTGCGCGTTGTTATTGGTGTGCGGGGGGCCGGCCAGGCCCTGGCTGGTGCCCACGAAGTGGGTCAGGATACCCAGGACGACGGGCAGCAGCCCCATGAACGTCAGGTAGCCGCGGTCGGAGGCGATCACCCGCACGTAGCGCCGGGTCAGCGTGGTGAACTGCCGGAACCCGCCGCGCCTGGGCGGCGGCGCCTCCTCGGGCAGTTGCTGCTGGCCGGCGGGCTTGGGGGGCGCCTTCGGGCGCTGCGCGGCGACGTACTTGGCGTAGGCGGGCGACGCGGCGAACTCGGCGGCCCAGTCGCGGTCCGGGTAGCGCTCGAAGGCCTGGAACACCTCGGCCCACCCGTTCAGGCCGAAGTACTTCAGGCCGTCGGCGGGCG
>JASHYW010000159.1 GCA_030042885.1 Streptosporangiaceae bacterium
GAGCGACTGCTCGCCGAGGTCGAGGACCGGCGCAGGGTGCTGCAAACGGCGCGCGCCGAGGAGGACCGGCTCACCGCCGAGGTCCAGGCCGCAGCCGGACGACTCGCCGTTGCCGAGCAGAAATCTGCCGGACGAGCCGTGGAACTTGCCCGCGCCTACCGGTTCTACCTCCGCGGGCTGACCGAGCTCAGGGTCGCCGGCCCGGACGAGCTGATCGACGCCCTGGAAGCGTGGACGGCGACCGGGGACGGCGCCAATCCCGCGGTCGCGGCCATCGACGACGCGGCACGCGCGGCAGGTGCCGGCCTCGGCCGTCTGGACGCTGAGCTGTCCGCCCGGCGTGCCGCTCAGGTCGAGCGCGCGGACGAACTTGAGGGCGATATCGAGCGGCTGCGATCGGGTGCCCACGACGCCCCGCCGCTTCCGCACACGAGGGCGCCCGGCATCCGGGCTGACCGTCCGGGCGCGCCGTTGTGGAAGGTGACCGATTTCGCTTCGGACGTGCCGGAGGAGCATCGCGCGGGACTCGAGGCCGCGCTCGAGGCGGCGGGGATGCTGGACGCGTGGGTTACGCCCGACGGCCAGCTCATATCCGGCGACGTCATCCTGGTCAGCGGGCGCGAATCCGTGGCGGGCCCGTCGTGCGCCAGCGTGCTGGTGCCGGCGGTCAACCGTGACGACCCGCAGGCCGCGGCGCTGCCCGGCGCCGCCATCCGCGGCGTGCTGGCCGCGATAGGGCTTGGTCCTGGCCCCGGTCCGTCCTGGGTGACCGCCGACGGGCGGTGGGCGAACGGCGTGCTGTCGGGGGAGTGGGGAAAGGACGCCGCCGGCTACATCGGAGAAGGAGCGCGGGAAGCGGCGCGGCGGGCCAGGATCGCCTCGCTCACCGGGGAGCTGGCCCAGACGCGCGGCGCGATCGCCGAGATTGACGCGGCGCTGGCGGAGCTGGAACGCCGGCGGCAGCGGCTCGCCGGCGAACATCGCGCGGTGCCGCCGGACGCCGCGGTACGCGAGGCCCGCACCGTCGCCGCCGCCGAACGCCGGCGACGCGGCGAGCTGCGCGAGCAACATGCTCGTGCCGTCACGGTGTGCGGGCAGCGGCGGGAGGAGCTGACCGCCGCTGTCCTGCGCGCCGAGGAGTTCGCCCGCGACGTCGGGCTGCCCGCCGAGCCCGGCGAGCTCGCGGAGGTGAAGGCCGGGGTGGATGCGTACCGGCTGGCGCTCGCCGGGCTATGGCCGGCCGCCGAGGCGTCGCAGGAGGCGACCCGGGCCGCGGACGAGGCCTCGGCGGAACTGGCCGAAAGCAGCGAGCGGCTGACGGAAGCGAGCGAAGCCGCGGCGACGGCGCGAGAGGAAGCGTCGGCCGCCCAGGCGATGTACGACGCGCTCCGGGAAACCGCCGGGGCAGCGGTCGAGGAGCTGTACCGGCAGCTGGACGAGGTTCGCCGCGACATCGGATGCCGCAACGCGGAAGAGAAGGCCGCGCGCCGCCGGGAGCAGCAGGCCATCGAGGATCGTGGCCAGGCGGCGGGGAAACGGGACACGCTCCGCACGGAGATCGAGGAGGCGGTGCGGACACGGGACGCCGCGGTCGCGGAGTTCCGGTCGTTCGCCGCCACCGGGCTGCTGCGCGTGGCGCTACCCTCGCTGGAGGTTCCCGACGTTACGCAGCCGTGGGCGGCGACGCCGGCTGTGCTGCTGGCCCGCGCGGTGAACGCCGGGCTCGAGCAGGTGGACGACGCCGACGGCCCGTGGGACCGGATCCAGAAGCGGGTCACCGAGGAACACAAGGTGCTCGCCGACGCCATGGCCCGGCACGGGCATTCGGCTGGGCTGACGCTGAACGAGGGCGTCATCGTGGTCGATGTGGTCTTCCAGGGCCGCAGTCACGACATTCCCGGGCTCGCCGCGGCGCTCAGCGAGGAGGCCGGGCAGCGGGCGCGGCTGCTGTCCGCCAGGGAACGGGAGATCCTGGAGAATCACCTGCTCAACGAGGTGGCAGGGACGCTGCACGAGCTGATCACCGCGGCCGAGGCCGAGGTCAGGGCCATGAACGACGAGCTGGAGTCCCGGCCGACGTCGACTGGCATGAAACTGCGGCTGATCTGGCAGCAGGCGCGGGACGCGCCGGACGGGCTGGATCAGGTCCGGCACAAGCTGCGGCAGACGATCGACGCCTGGTCTGCCGGCGACCGGGCCATCGTCGGGTCGTTCCTTCAGCAGCGCATCGCCACCGAGCACGCCAGCAATCCCGCCGCCGGGTGGGCCGAGGCGCTGACCGCCGCGCTGGACTACCGCGGGTGGCACGAGTTCGTGATCCAGCGGTATCAGGACGGGCACTGGCGGCCGGCGACGGGCCCGGCCTCTGGCGGCGAGCGGGCCCTGGTCGCCTCCGTTCCGCTGTTCGCCGCGGCGTCGGCGTACTACAAGTCGGCGGGCAACCCGAACGCGCCGCGGCTCATCGCGCTGGACGAGGCCTTCGCCGGAGTCGACGACGACTCCCGGGCGAAGTGCCTCGGGCTGCTGGCCACGTTCGACATGGACGTGGTCATGACCAGCGAGCGGGAGTGGGGCTGCTACCCGCAGGTCCCCGGGCT
>JASHYW010000022.1 GCA_030042885.1 Streptosporangiaceae bacterium
CGTGCGCGCCGAGCGGCCCGGCGCACTTGGCGCCCACCGCCGCCGCGGCGCCCTCGATGACCGCCGGGCCGGCTTCCGGCCCGATCACGCACGGGGCGAGGGCGATCCTGGTCACGCCCATGGCCTCGAGCCGGGCCGCCGCCTCCTCGACCGTGGGCTTGCCGTCGAGCGACGCGGCGAGGACGGGCAGGGCCAGCCGGGCCGCGAGCAGGACGGCGGTGACGCTGGCCGAGCCGACCGCCTGCTCGCCGCCGACGGTCGCCACGATGATGCCGTCGGCGGACGTGGTGATGCTGAACATGCGCACCCGGTCGGCCCGGGCCAGCCCGGCGTCGGCGAGCCTGATGTGCAGGGCCTCGGCCAGCAGGGCGTTGGTGTTGAAGACCTCGGCGACGCTCGCGTTGGCTCCGCTGGCCCCGATGGCCTCCCGCAGCACGCGTACCGTCGCCGGGTGCGGTGCGACCAGTTGCGGCACCACGACCGCCGACGGCGCGCCGGCCGGCCGCCTGGCCGCGGCGTCGGCGAGGACTGCCCTGATCCCGGCCGGATCGCCGCGTCCGCCGTGATCGATCCTTGCCGTGCGCACATCCAGCGCGGGGTTGTCGATCCGGAGCACGGTGGCGATGTCCGCCGTGGCGCCGGACAGGCCGTCGTCGCCGACGCTTGGCACCGCGAGGATGAGCGCGGGCGCCCCCTCCGGCAGGCTGGCCGGGACCGGCCGGCGATGGCGGCCGCCGGGCT
The DNA here is from genome assembly GCA_030042885.1 of Streptosporangiaceae bacterium. The sequence continues at coordinate 742 of JASHYW010000022.1, forward strand.
GGATCAGCCGGCCCGCGGGCTGACGGACCGGGAAACCGCCGATCTGGCGGGGTGGGCGAGGCGATGGTGCCGACGCCTCGGCGCCCGGCCGTCGCGCGGGCAGGCCGGCCGAGGAATCGCGGACGTCGGTCACACGAGTGAGCCTAGTCGCCAGTGATCAACAATATGTGAAAATCAATAAAATCCGGACATGCCGCCGACGGCGGCTCCGGGCCTTTTCGGCCGCTGCGAACCAGGCTCTCGGCCGCGCGAAGGGTGCCTCTCGCCGAACTAGTTACTAGCGAGTAGCATAAAGAAGTGGACCCTCGACGGGCGTACATCGGACGGCGGAGTACGACATGAGCCACTACAAGAGCAACCTGCGCGACATCGAGTTCAACCTGTTCGAGGTGCTAGGGCGCCAGGACCTGCTGGGCGAGGCGCCCTACCAGGAGCTGGACGAGGAAACGGTCCGGGGTGTCCTGGCCGAGCTGGATCGGATGGCGACCGGGCCGCTGGCCGCGTCGTTCGCCGACGCCGACCGGAACCCGCCGGTCTTCGACGCGGCCACGCACTCGGTTCGGGTGCCCGAATCGCTGCGCAAGTCGTACCAGGTCTTCATGGACGCCGAGTGGTACCGGCTTTCGCTGCCCGCCGAGCTGGGCGGGACCCAGGCGCCGCGGTCGCTGCACTGGGCCATGGCCGAGCTGATCCTCGGCTCCAACCCCGCGATCTGGATGTACTCGAGCGGGTACACGATGGCCCGGGCCCTTTGGGAGCTCGGCACGCCGGAGCAGAAGCGCTTCGCTGAAACGGCCGTCGAGCGCGAGTGGGGTGCCACCATGGTCCTGACCGAGCCTGACGCGGGCTCCGACGTCGGCGCCGGGCGGACCAGGGCGATCGAGCAGCCCGACGGCACCTGGCACATCGAAGGCGTCAAGAGGTTCATCACCAGCGCCGAGCACGACCTGGCCGAGAACATCTTCCACCTCGTGCTGGCCAGGCCCGAAGGCGCCGGCCCGGGCACCAAGGGCCTGTCAATGTTCCTGGTGCCGAAGTACCTGGTGAACCCCGACGGGACCCTGGGCGAGCGCAACGGCGTCTTCGCCACCAACGTGGAGCACAAGATGGGCCTGAAGGCGTCGACCACGTGCGAGCTGACCTTCGGCGCTGACCGCCCGGCGGTCGGCACCCTGGTCGGCGGCCTGCACAACGGCATCAGGCAGATGTTCAAGATCATCGAGGACGCCCGGATGCTGGTGGGGACGAAGGCCATCGCCACCTTGTCCACCGGCTACCTGAACGCGCTCGACTTCGCCCGCAGCCGGGTCCAGGGGGCCGACCTGACCCGGCTGGCGGACAAGACGGCGCCGCGCGTGACGGTCATCCACCATCCCGATGTCCGCCGCATGCTGATGCTGCAGAAGGCGTACGCCGAGGGGATGCGGGCGCTGGTCCTCTACACGGCTTCCGTGCAGGACGCGCTCCAGGTCGCGGCGGCCCAAGGACGCCCCGGCGAGGAAGCCAGGTCCGCCGCCGGGCTGAACGACCTGCTCCTCCCGGTCGTCAAGGGGGTCGGCTCGGAGCGTTCCTACGAGCTGCTCACCCTGTCCCTGCAGACTCTCGGCGGGTCCGGGTTCCTGCAGGACTACCCGATCGAGCAGTACATCAGGGACGCGAGGATCGACAGCCTGTACGAGGGGACCACGGGGATCCAGAGCCTGGACCTGTTCTTCCGCAAGATCATCAAGGACAACGGCCGGGCGTTCGGAGAGCTGCTGGGCACCATCAGGGACTTCGCCGCCGCCGACGGTGGCAACGGCAGGCTGAAGGCCGAGCGGGCGGCGCTCGCCGAGGCGGCCACGCAGGTCGAGGCCATCGCCGCGGCCATGACCGGCTTCCTGATGGCGTCGGCGGATCAGCCTGCCGAGATCTAC
>JASHYW010000160.1 GCA_030042885.1 Streptosporangiaceae bacterium
GGGACGCGGACGTCCTGCAGGATCAGCTCGGTGGTGTCGACGCCCTTGTAGCCCATCTTCTCGATCTTTCCCGGCACGGTCAGGCCCGGCACCGTGGGGTTAGGCCCGAAGCCCGGCTCCTTCTCGATCAGGAAGGTGGTCATGTTCCGGTGCGGCGCGGCGTGGCCCTCCTCGGTCCGGCACAGCAGCGCGACCAGGTTGGCGGTGCCGCCGTTGGTCAGCCACATCTTCTGCCCGTTGATCACGTAGTGGTCCCCGTCGGGCACCGCCTTGGTGGTGATGGCCGACACGTCCGAGCCCAGGCCCGGCTCTGACATGGAGAAGGCGCCCCGGACGTCACCCGCGGCCATCTTGGGCAGGAAGTAGTCCTTCTGCTCCTGGGTGCCGTGCTGGCCGATCATGTAGGCCACGATGAAGTGGGTGTTGACGATGCCGGACACCGACATCCAGCCGCGGGCGAGCTGCTCCACCACCAGCGCGTAGGTGAGCAGCGACTCGCCCAGGCCGCCGTACTCCTCCGGGATGGTCAGCCCGAACAGGCCTAGTTTGCGCATCCCCTCGACGATCTGGGCCGGGTACTCGTCCTTGTGCTCCAGGTCGGTGGCGACCGGGAGGATCTCCTTGTCCACGAAGTCGCGCACGGTGGCGAGGATGTCCTGCTGGATGTCGGTCAGGCCTTCGGTCTGGGCGAGGCGTTCCATGTTCGTTCCTTAGCTGGCGGGCTCGGGGCCCTGCGGTTCGGGGCCCTGCGGTTCGGGGCCCTGCGGTTCGGGGCCCTGCGGTTCGGGGCCCTGCGGTTCGGGGCCCTGCGGTTCGGGGCGGGCGGGCTGGTCGCCGCCGCGCTCCTTGACGTAGGTCCGCGTCGGCACCATCACCTTGCGGCGGAACACGCAGACCAGGGTGCCGTCCTGCTTGTAGCCGCGGGTCTCGACCTCGACGATGCCGCGGTCGTCCCGTGACTGCGAAAGCCGCTTGTCCAGGACGGTGGTCTCGCCGTAGATGGTGTCACCGTGGAAGGTCGGCGCCACGTGCTTGAGCGAGGTGACCTCCAGGTTCGCGATGGCCTGGCCCGAGACGTCCGGCACCGACATGCCGAGCAGCAGCGAGTAGATGTAATTGCCCACGACCACGTTCCGGCCGAAGTCGGTGGTCTGCTCGGCGTAGTTGGCGTCCAGGTGCAGCGGATGGTGGTTCATGGTGAGCAGGCAGAACAGGTGGTCGTCGTACTCGGTGACGGTCTTGCCTGGCCAGTGCTTGTAGACCGCCCCGATCTCGAACTCCTCGTAGGTCCGTCCGAACTGCATGGCGCTCACTCTCCGGGGGGCTCGAACTTGGACGTGCGCTGCATCCCCGCGGCCCGGCCCTTGCCCGCGATGACCAGGGCCATCTTGCGGGAGGCCTCGTCGATCATCTCGTCGCCGAGCATCGCGGAGCCCTTGGCCCCGCCGGCCTCGGACGTGCACCAGTCGTAGGCGTCCAGGATCAGCTCGGCGTGGTCGTAGTCCTCCTGGGTGGGCGAGAAGATCTCGTTGGCGGCGCCGATCTGGTCCGGGTGCAGCACCCACTTGCCGTCGAAACCGAGGGCCGCGGCGCGCTGGGCGACCTCACGGAAGCCCTCCGGGTTGCGGACCTGCAGGTAGGGGCCGTCGATGGCCTGCAGGTCGTGGGCGCGCGCGGCGATCAGGATACGCATCAGGATGTAGTGGTAGGCGTCGGCCGGGTACCCGGGCGGCTGCTCGCCGACGACCAGCGACTTCATGTTGATCGAGGCCATGAAGTCCGCGGGGCCGAAGATGATGGTCTCGACCCGCGGCGAGGCGGCGGCGATCTCATCGACGTTCATCAGGCCGCGCGCGTTCTCGATCTGGGCTTCGATGCCGATCCGGCCGACCGGCAGGCCCACCGTCTTCTCGATCTGGGTGAGCAGCAGGTCCAGCGCCTTGACCTGCTCGGCGTCCTGCACCTTGGGCAGCATCAGGCAGTCCAGGTTGGCGCCGGCGCCCTCGACCACCGTGATCACGTCCCGGTAGGTCCAGTGCGTGGTCCAGTCGTTGACCCGGACGACGCGGATCTTGCCGCCCCAGTCGCCCTGGTTGAGCGCGTCGACGATCAGGTGCCTGGCGCTCTCCTTGACCAGCGGCGCGCAGGCGTCCTCCAGGTCCAGGAACACCTGGTCGGCCGGCAGCTGCTGGGCCTTCTCCAGGAAGCGGGGGCTGCTGCCCGGCACGGACAGGCAGGAGCGGCGGGCGCGAGAGGAGCGCCAAGGCCGCAGCCGGTCGGTCGGGGTGGCCTTCTGGGTGGGTTCGGTCATGGCAGTCTCCTCACCCCTCGATTGTCTCTGGGACGGCGGGCTGGGGCGTCACGGCCTGGCCGGCCGGCCACGGCGGGAGCTGGTGGGCCAGGCGTATCTCGTCGACGATCCGGCCGACGATGGCGGTGAGGTCGAAGTCCCTGGGCGTGAAGACGGCGGCCACGCCCTGGGCGCGCAGGCGGGCGGCGTCGGCCGGCGGGATGATCCCGCCCACCACCACCGGGATGTCCCCGGCCCCTGCCTCGCGCAGCCGCCGCAGCACGTCGGGCACCAGCTCGGCGTGCCCGCCGGACAGGATGGACAGCCCCACGCAGTGCACGTCCTCGGCCACCGCGGCCGCGGCGATCTGGGCCGGGGTGAGCCGGATGCCGGAGTAGATCACCTCGAACCCGGTGTCGCGGGCCCGGACGGCGATCTGCTCGACGCCGTTGGAGTGCCCGTCCAGGCCGGGCTTGCCCAGCAGCAGCCGCAGCCGGCCCGCGCCGATCCCGGCCGCGGTGGCGTGCGCCGCCTCGCGCACCGCGGCGAGCTCGCGGGCCGGACTGCCAGCGGTCGCCGGCGCCACAGCGCCAGCGACGCCCGTGGGGGCGCGGTACTCGCCGAACACCTCGCGCAGCGCGAACGCCCACTCGCCGGTGGTCACGCCGGCCCGGGCGCAGGCCAGGGTGGCGTCCATCAGGTTCACGTCCGCCCGGCTCTTCGGGTCCGCGTCGGCCCTGAGCCGGTCCAGGGCGGCTCGTGCCGCCGCGTCGTCGCGCTGCTGCCGCCACCGGTCCAGCCCGGCCAGCACGGCCCGCTCGTAGGCCGGGTCCACGTGCTGGACCGCCGCGTCGGTGTCCGCGGTGAGCGGGCTCGGCTCGGTGGCCTGGAAGCAGTTGACGCCCACGATTTTCAGGTCCCCGGACTCGATGCGGGCGCGCCGGGCCGCGTGCGAGGCGACCAGCCGGGCCTTGAGGGACCCGGACTCCACCGCCGGGACCATCCCGCCCATGCCCTCGATCTCGGCCATCTCCGCTTCGGCGCCGGCCGCCAGCTCCGCGGTCTTGGCCTCCACCACCGGCGAGCCGCCGAACAGGTCGCCGTACTCCAGCAGGTCCGACTCGTAGGCCAGCACCTGCTGGATGCGCAGGCTCCACTGCTGGTCCCAGGGCCGCGGCAGGCCGAGCGCCTCGTTCCAGGCCGGGAGCTGGATGGCGCGGGCCCGGGCGTCCCGCGACAGCGTGACGGACAGCATCTCCAGCACGATCCGCTGGACGTTGTTCTCCGGCTGCTCCTCGGTCAGGCCCAGCGAGTTGACCTGCACGCCGTACCGGAGCCTGCGCTTGGCCGGGTCGGTGATCCCGTAGCGTTCCCAGGTCAGGAGGTCCCACAGCCGGGCGAAGGCCCGCATCTTGCACATCTCCTCGACGAAGCGGACGCCGGCGTTGACGAAGAAGGAGATCCGCGCCACCACCTCGCCCATCCGCTCCGGGGGGACCTGGCCGGAGTCCCGGACCGCGTCCAGGATCGTGATCGCGGTGCACAGCGCGTACGCGATCTCCTGGACCGGGGTGGCCCCGGCCTCCTGCAGGTGGTAGCTGCACACGTTGATCGGGTTCCACTTGGGCATCCGGGACACCGTATACGCGATCAGGTCGGTAGTCAGCCGCACCGACGGGCCCGGCGGGAACACGTAGGTGCCGCGGGACAGGTACTCCTTGATGATGTCGTTCTGGGTGGTGCCGGTCAGCGCGCTGATATCGGCGCCCTGCTCCTCCGCGACGACCACGTAGAGCGCCAGCAGCCACATGGCGGTGGCGTTGATCGTCATCGAGGTGTTGGTCTGCTCCAGCGGGATGCCGTCGAACAGGGCCCGCATGTCGCCCAGGTGCCCGACCGGGACGCCGACCCGGCCGACCTCGCCGCGGGCCAGCACGTGGTCGGCGTCGTACCCGGTCTGGGTGGGCAGGTCGAACGCGACCGACAGGCCGGTCTGGCCCTTGGCCAGGTTCCGCCGGAACAGCGCGTTGGACTGGCTCGCGGTCGAGTGCCCGGCGTAGGTCCGCATCAGCCACGGGAGTTCCCTCGGCTCGCTCAGCCTGCTCGCCCGCTCACTTCCGGGCGCCGCGCCCGCCGGCTCGCTCACGGCCCAGTCCTCACTCGCTCCGGAACCGGTTGATCTCGGTCAGGTGCTTTTCCCGCAGGACAT
>JASHYW010000161.1 GCA_030042885.1 Streptosporangiaceae bacterium
AGCCGGTCATCACCGAGGACAATCTGGTGGTCCACATCGACACCGTGCTGTTCTTCCAGGTGACCGATCCGCGCGCGGCCGACTACGAGATCGTCGACTACGCCCAGGCGATCGACCAGCTCAGCGCCACGATGCTGCGCAGCGTGATCGGGAGTATGGACCTGGAGCAGACCCTGACTTCCCGCGACAAGATCAACGCCATGCTGCGCGGCGTACTCGACGAGGCGTCGGGCAAGTGGGGCATCCGGGTCACCCGGGTGGAGATCAAGGCTATTGACCCGGCACCGAGCATCATGGACGCGATGGAAAAGCAGTACCGGGCGCAACGGGAGAAGCGTGCCGCGATCCTGGTGGCGGAAGGTGAGAAGCAGGCGGCGATCCTGAAGTCCGAAGGGCAGGCCGGCGCCATCGAGAACACCTTCAGGGCGATCCATGAAGGCCACCCGGACCCGGAGCTGCTTGCTTACCAGTACGTGCAGGCGCTGCCGCAGGTCGCGCAGAGCCAGGGAAGCACGGTGTGGGTGATCCCGAGCGAGGTGACCACCGCCCTGAGGACCCTGAGCAACGCATTCGGCGATAGCCGTGGAGCGACTGACGCCGGCCACGGACCCGATGTGCCGCCGGCACCCCGGCCCGTGACCGGCCCGTCCGGCGTGCAGTCCGCCGGAGACGGTGGCCCGGCAGACCGGGAACCCGATGACGGCGGGGAGCCCGGCGCGAGCAGGCCGCCCAAGGCGGCCTAGCCAACCGCCCGGGTCACGGCTGAGGCGAATCAGGGCCTACCCGAGCCTCCGGTGGTACCTGCCAGGGGGGCTGTGCCACCTTAGCGCCCATACTCGTCTTCGGCGGCCTCTCTCCCTTTGCCTTGTCAACGGCATATCCCACCCGCATGATCATCTGCGGCAGATCCGGGTAGCGCCACCGCCCCCGCCACCGACGTGGCTCGCCGTTGACGTCGTCCCGCTCAAGCAGCTGAGTCAGGAACGATACCGACAGGCCGTGAGGCGCTAGCTCATCCTGCCCAAGGAGGTGACGTCGCGCTGGGACACCGTACCGGTGCGGCGCGTGATACCGTGCGGTGACGCCATAACGAGCCGACACCGAGTACCGCGTTCCGGTCAGCAGGGCACGCTGCAGAGCCTGGCCGGCCCGGAGCCAGTCGACAGGCTCGTCGTCGTCCGTGGAGAGCGCCATCAGCTGCGGTTTGCGCTCGAAAAGCCGCCGATTGCTGTCCCAGAAGTCCTCCCGGGTTGGTACGTAGCGGTTCTCCGGATGCGGCCCGTAATTCGCCTTGACGAAATTGTGGAATGATGCCGGATTGCGGGCAACTCTGGCAGTCTCGCGCATCCAGCTCCTGGCCTCGCGCGGGTGGAGGAGCCGGAGATAGGCGCCTTCCTGGGAAGCAGCGTCTTCCATGGCCGCGATAATGGGAAGCGGCGCCGGGAGGATCGCGTACGGCTGGCGGTTCGTGTGACGTCGCTCGATCGCCTCATAGAGTTCCTGCTCCGCGATGCTGGGTTTCCTGACCCGGCCGATAACGATCTCGACCAATGCGAGCAGCGTCGGGGGACCCATAGGGTCGGCATGCCCGGGGTCGGGCAGTAGCCACACAACGAGGTCATGGCCTGCCATCCGGACGGTCATCCGCAGGTCGAACAGGGCAGCGCCGCAGCTGATGACGTACTCGCGTGCGCGCGCCCGAGCCACACGTGCCTGAGCCACACCATGGGGTTTGCCCTGGTTGCCGCGCAACCACAACTCGATGCGGTCAGGGGGACGGGGCTCAAGCCACCACGGGTGCGTGTTGAAGATGGACGGCGCTCTCTGGACATGGTCAATGATCCGCGGGATGTCAGGCGGCAGTTCGTATCCCATGGCACACCTCGATACTCTCGCGTCCATATCATGGCTACGCCTTGCCACCATCGGTTGCACCCGGTCTATGGTCCATCCGCGAGTGCCGTTCGCCCCGATCTCGCGGGACATTCGTCTGTTAACGGCCGCACTACCTGAGGATCAGGCGGCAGTGTTCCATGATCAGGGGACTAGGTATCCACGATGGTTACCACGCCCGCGCCGGCCTCCTTAGTGACGGGGCCGCCGTCTTCCGAACGCCCCCGGCCCGTGGCCATCCGGCTCTAGCTGCGGGTTCTCCCCGCTCCGGGAGTACACCGGTTTGTCACCAGCCGGAGAGGTAGGCTGGCCCGGCTGGCGGGTAGGCCTTAACCGTGAGGCCCTCTCTTGCCCCTGCCCGCCGGCCGGGCGCGCACCGCAAGCCAGGCTTGGGCCTGCGGCCTGCGGCCCTGGCCGAGCGCGTCGAGCAGGCCCGGGTGCTCGATCCGGTCGTGCGCAAGCTGTCCGACGGCGTCGTGCGCGCCCTGCCGGCCGGCCCGAGGACCGACGCGCTGCACGGTGTTCCTTTCGGCCAGCCGGTGCACCCCGCGCTGGTGCGGGTGCCGCTCGGCTGCTGGACGTCGGCCGTGCTGCTGGACCTGTTCCGCGGCACCGAACGCGCCTCGTGCATGCTCATCGGCGTCGGCCTGGCCGGCACCGTGCCGGCCGCGGCCACCGGGCTGGCCGACTGGTCCGCGCTGCACACCGGCCAGCAGCGGGTTGGCCTGGTGCACGCTGTCTGCCAAAGCGGCGCGGCCGCGCTGTTCCTCGGCTCGCTGGCGGCCCGGGCCGGCGGGCGGCGCGGATACGGCCGGCTGCTCTCAGGCTTCGGGCTGGCCGTGGCCACGGCCGGGTCCTATCTGGGCGGGCACCTGGCGCTGCGGCTCGGCGCGGGCGCCAGCCACGCCGAGCCGGTCAGCCACCTGTCCGGGCTCGGCTGGCACGACCTGTGCGGGATCGGCGAACTGCCCGACCGGCGCCCGGTCCGCCGCCAGCTCGGCTACCTGTCGCTGCTGGTGTACCGGCAGGGCTCCGAGGTGAGCGTGCTGTCAGACCGCTGCTCGCACCTGGGCGGGCCGCTACACCAGGGACGGATCGTCGTTGAACGGGGAGCTGCCTGCATCGCCTGCCCCTGGCACGGGTCCACCTTCGTGATCGCCGACGGTACCGTCGTGCACGGGCCCGCCACGGCCCGCCAGCCATCCTTCGAGACTCGCGTGACGGCCGATGGGAGAGTCGAACTCCGGGCCCGGCCCTGAGACCCCCGAATTCCCTGAAGGCACGGCCGGCGCCGACGGTACGGACGGCACGGTCTGCGCCGAGGACCGGTCGCCGGTCCCGCCGAGCAGGCCGCCGATCCCTTCCAGCGCCTTGCCGATCTCGCTGGGCACGATCCAGACCTTGTTGGCGTCACCCTGCGCGATCTGCGGCAGCATCTGCATGTACTGGTAGGCCAGCAGCCGCTGGTCCGGATTGCCGTCGTGGATGGCCTTGAACACCGTGGTGATGGCCTCGGCCTGGCCGCGGGCCCGGGCCGCCTGCGCCCTGGCTTCGGCCTCGGCCCGCAGCACGGTCGCCTCGGATTCGCCGCGGGCCTTCAGCACCGCCGCCTGCCGCTCGCCCTCGGCGGTCAAGATGGCCGACTGCTTGGATCCCTCGGCAGACAAGATGGCAGCGCGCTTGTCGCGGTCGGCGCGCATCTGCTTCTCCATGGAATCCTGGATGGACGGCGGCGGCTCGATGGCCCGCAGCTCCACCCGGCCTACCCTCAGTCCCCACTTCCCGGTGGCGTCGTCGAGCACGTGCCTCAGCTCGGTGTTGATCTGGTCCCTCGAGGTGAGCGCGGTCTCCAGGTCCATCCCGCCGACCAGGTTCCGCAGCGTGGTCACGGTCAGCTGCTCCACGCCGACGATGTAGTCGGCGATCTCGTAGGTGGCGGCCTTGGGGTCGGTGACCTGGAAGTAGATGACGGTGTCAATGTGCACGACCAGGTTGTCCCGGGTGATGGCCGGGGCCGGCGGGAAGTTGACCACCCGCTCACGCATGTCGACCAGCGGGAGCAGCACGCGGTCGACGATCGGCGTCACGATGTTCAGGCCGGGGTACAGCGTCCGGTGATACCGGCCGAACCGCTCCACGATTCCCGCCCTGGCTTGCGGCACGATGCGGATGGATCTGCTGATGACCAAGCCGACCAGGGCGACGAAGACGACCAGCAGGATGATCAGGACCAGAGTGCTCATGACGGCTCCACTCCGCGCCCGGCTGCGGGTTTCCCGGGTCTGCTTTTACGTTACAGACAGCAAGCGTGCTCGGCCAGTGCGCAGGGTTGGTCCCCGGGGGCGACCCCCTCGGCCCCCTGGGGACCCCCTCGGCCAGACCTCAGCGGGCGCGGGCGGTCCAGCGCGACTGCCGGTACTCGACCCGCAGCTGGACACCGAAGCACCGGGACAGGTTCCGTGCGGTGAACACCTGGTCGATGGGCCCGGCCGCGAGCACCGACCCGCGGCGCAGCAGCATCGCGTGGGTGAAGCCGTCGGGCACCTCCTCCACGTGGTGAGTGACGAGCACCGGCATCGGCGCCTTGGGGTCACGGGCCAGCCCGGTGAGCCGGCGCAGCAGGTCCTCGCGGCCGCCCAGGTCGAGCCCCGCGGCCGGCTCGTCGAGCAGCAGCAGCTCCGGGTCGGGCATCAGCGCCCGCGCGATCTGCACCCTCTTGCGCTCGCCCTCGGACAAGGTGGCGAACTTGCGCCTGATCAGGTGCGCGCAGCCGAGCGCGTCGAGCATTTCCACCGCGCGGGTGACGTCCGCGGAGTCGTAGTCTTCCTTCCACCGGCCGAGGATGGCGTAGGAGGCGGTGAGCACCAGGTCGATGACCTTCTCGCTGGGCGGGACCTGTTCCGCGACCGCAGCGCTGGTCAGCCCGATCCTGGGCCGCAGGTCGAACAGGTCGACCTCGCCGAGCCGCTCGCCCAGGACCTCGACCGTGCCCTGCGAGGGGAACATGGCCGCCGCCGCCACCTGGAGCAGGGTCGTCTTGCCCGCCCCGTTCGGGCCGATCACGATCCAGCGCTCGTTCTCGTGCGCCGTCCAGTCCACGTTGCGCAGCAGGACCGCCGCATCACGGCGCACCTCGACGCCACGCAGCCGCAGCACCTCGTCGGACATCGGGCCCCCTTTCTCCGCGCGGGCGCCTGGGATCCGCAGCTCAAATGGCCATCGAGACTGAACCTATGCCACCGCCGGGGTACGCGCACCTGATCTGGGCCCGCGCTGTCTAGGCTCCCTGCCCGTGCCGGACCGCGAGCAGGGCGGCCTGGGTGCGGTCCTGCACGCCGAGCTTGGCCAGCACCGAAACGCGTGCGCTTGACCGTCTTCTCCGAGACGTGCAGCGTCCGGGTACCTGTGGCACGAGTTCGGCGACGTGCACCTGCTGCTGCCCTAGATCGGATGGGCGCCCGGCCGGGCTGCGGTAGCCTGGCGCCGCCATGAATACACCGCGGACCACCGTGCTCATCACCCTGACCGGCCGGGACCGGCCGGGCGTCACCTCCAGGCTGTTCGCCGCCCTGGCCAGGCACCCGCTGTCCGTCATGGACGTCGAGCAGGTGGTGATCCACGGCAAGCTGGTGCTCGGCGTGCTGCTGGGCTGCGACTCGCCGCCCGACCTGACTGGCATCCACGCCGCGGTGAGCGCGCTTGCCGGTGATCTCGGCCTGGAGGCCGAGATCACCACCGCATCCGGCGCCTCTCCAGATGCCCCGGCCCGGGGTACCGGATCCGGGCGGCTGCACGTCACCCTGCTCGGCAGCCCGCTAACGCCCGCCGCGATCACCGCCATCGCGGGGCAGATCGCCGCCAGCGGGGCCAACATCGACCGGATCGGCAGGCTGGCCCTGCACCCGGTGACCTGCATCGAGATGGAGATCTCCGGCGGAGACCCGGTCCTGCTTCGGGAGGATCTGGCCCGGGTGGCAGTGGCGCAGGGCATCGACGTGGCGGTCCAGCGCGGCGGCCTGCACCGGCGGGCGCTCCGGCTGATCGTGATGGACGTGGATTCCACCCTCATCAGGGACGAAGTCATCGACCTGCTGGCCGCCCGGGCCGGGGCGGCCGAGGACGTGGCCAGAGTGACCGCCGCCACGATGCGCGGCGAACTCGACTTCGCCGCGTCGCTGCGCGAGCGGGTCGGGCTGCTGGCCGGCCTCGAGGCCGGGGTACTCGATGAGGTCAGGGACGAGTTGCGGCTGACCGCGGGAGCGCGCACGCTGATCAGCACCCTGGGCGGGCTGGGCTACAAGTTCGGGATCGTCAGCGGCGGCTTCGCCGAAGTGATCGCCCCGCTGGCCGCCGAACTCGGCATCGGCTACGTGGCAGCCAACTCACTGGATATCGCGGACGGCAAGCTGACCGGCCGGCTGCGCGGCCCGGTGATCGACCGGGCCGCCAAGGCGGAGGCGCTGCGCAGCTTCGCCGCCGACGCGGGCGTCCCGCTGTCCCAGACGGTGGCGGTCGGCGACGGCGCCAACGATCTGGACATGATCGCCGCCGCCGGGCTCGGCATCGCGTTCAACGCCAAGCCCGTGGTCCGCGACGCGGCCGACACCTCGCTCAGCGTCCCCTACCTGGACGCGATCTTGTACCTGCTCGGCATCAGCGAGGATGAGCTGCGCGAGCCCAGCCGGTGCTAGCCCGGGGGGACGACCCCCGGAACCCCCGGTGCGCGGTGCTAGCCCGGGGGGACGACCCCCCGGAACCCCCGGTGCGCGGTGCTAGCCCGGGCTAGGTGTCGGGGTTCTTGGGGACGGTGGCGTGATCGGGGACATTGTCGCGGGCCGCGGCCCGCGCGGCCTCCGAGGCGGCGGGCGATTCCTTCGCGGCTTCCACTTCGGCTGCAGCGCCTTCCACTGCGGGCGAGACGGCGCCGGTAACCTCGACGCCGGACGGGGTGGCCTCGCCCATGTGCGCCGCGCGGCGCTTGGAGATCACGATCGCGGTGACGATGATGATCACCGCGACCAGGGCGACCCCCACCCGCAGGCCGGTGTTGCTGCTGTACTTCACGATGCTGGTCGCGATCAGCAGCGAGACCAGATTCATCACCTTGATCAGCGGGTTGATCGCCGGGCCCGCGGTGTCCTTGAACGGGTCGCCCACGGTGTCGCCGATGACGGTGGCGGCGTGCGCCTCGGAGCCCTTGCCGCCGTGCGCCCCGTCTTCGACCACCTTCTTGGCGTTGTCCCAGGCGCCGCCGGAGTTAGCCAGGTACACCGCCATCAGCACCCCGACCGCGATGGCGCCGGCCAGGTAGGCGCCCAGGGTGGAATAACCGAAGGTGAAGCCGATGGCGATCGGGGCCAGCACCGCGAGCAGGCCCGGGGTGACCAGCTCGCGCAGCGAGTCCCTGGTGACCAGGTCGATCACCCGGCTGTACTCGGGCTTCTCGGTGTAATTCATGATCCCCGGGTGAAGGCGGAACTGGTTGCGCACCTCCACCACCACGCCCTGCGCCGCCCGGCCCACCGCCATGATCAGCAGGCTGGCGAACAGGAAGACCACCGATCCGCCGACGATAACCCCGATCAGGACCCTGGGCCGGTCGACCGACAGGCTGAAGGTGCTGCCCGCGCTGCCGAGCGCCTGCACGACGATGGTGTGGAAGGAGCCGAACAGCGCGGTCGCGGCGAGCACCGCCGTGGCGATCGCGATGCCCTTGGTGATCGCCTTGGTGGTGTTGCCGATCGCGTCCAGGTGGGTGAGCGCCACCGCGGCGTCGCCCTTGACATCGCCGGACATCTCCGCGATGCCCTGCGCGTTATCGGTTACCGGGCCGAACGAGTCCATCGACACGATAACTCCGACCGTGGTCAGCAGGCCGCCGCCGGCCAGCGCCACCGCGAACAGCGCGATGGTGGCGT
>JASHYW010000162.1 GCA_030042885.1 Streptosporangiaceae bacterium
AGACGCTGATCGGCCGGCTCAAGGACAAGGACGTGCCGCCACCGGTAGCCGAGCTTGCCATACAGCACTGAGCGGTCCAGGCCGCGGGGCTGACCGGTGGCCGGGCCGCAGCACCACGGGCCGTTCGGGATAAGAATTGTCCTTCGCGTCACGGTGGTGCAGTTGAATGAGGTGATGAACCAGGTGCGGCCGCCGGAGGACGACGCGGACATCCCGGGGTTCTGCCGGGCGCTGGGGGTGCCGGGGCCGGCCGACGTGCATACCCATTTCCTGCCGCCCCGCATGCTGCGGAAGGTGTGGGGGTACTTCGACCGGGCCGGGCCGCTGGTCGGCGCGTCGTGGCCGATCCGGTACAAGTGGAGCGACGAGGAGCGGGTGGCGCACCTGCGGGGCATGGGCGTGCGGATGTTCAGCGCGCTGGCCTACGCGCCGTGATCAGGCCCGGCTGGCCCTGACCGGGTAACGGATGCGGAAGGCCGTGGACCGTTCCGAATAATGGGGTTCAAGGGGGTCAGCGGTCGTCGCTGAGGACCGGTTCGGGCAGGGTGCCGGCGTTGTGCTCGAGCAGGCGCCAGCGGCCGTACCGGGTGCCGAGTACCGACCACGAGCAGTTGGCCAGCGGGCCTAGCGTGCCGAACAACTCATCAGGCATGCCGAGCAGCCGCGACATGCCGAGCCGCAGCGCGGCCCCGTGGCCCACCACCACGGCCAGGGCGTCCCGGTCGGCCGCTTGCTCGGCTACGGCCGCCGCGATGCGCTGCAGCGCGGCCCTGACCCGGTCGGCCACCGCGGCCGACGGCTCGCCGTCCGGCGGCATCCAGCTCGCGTGGGCTTCGGGGTACCGCTCGCGGATCTCGGCGTCGGTCAGGCCTTCCCAGCAGCCGCCGTGGCGCTCGCGCAGGTCCTTGCCGAGGATCACCTCCAGCCCGGTCAGCCGGGCCAGCGGTGCGGCGGTGCTGGTCGCGCGGCTCAGGTCGGATGAGACGATCATGTCCGGGCGCAACCCGGCCAGCAGCCTCGCGGCGCGCTCGGCCTGCGCCTGGCCGGTCTCGTCCAGCGGGATGTCGCTCTGGCCCTGGAACCGGCGCTCGGCATTCCACACCGTCTGGCCATGCCGCCACAGGACCAGCCTGACCCGGTCGCTCAGCGCGTCCTCCCCGGGCTCGGCGGGGGGGTCTGGGGGGGCCGAAGGGTCCGTCCCCCCCGGCCGGCACCGACCAGCTCGGGCAGCGGGATCTGCGGGCAGTCCTTCCAGATCCGCTCCAGCGCGTAGTAGGTGCGTTCCTCGGAGCGCTGCACATGGATCACCACGTCGAGGTAGTCGAGCAGTACCCAGCGTCCCTCTCGCTCGCCTTCCCGGCGAATCAGCTCCGCGCCCGCCTGGCTCATCCTGAGCTCGATCTCGTCGACGATGGCCCGGACCTGCCGGTCGTTGGACGCCGAACACAGCACGAAGGCGTCGGTGATCACGAGCTGCTCGCTCACGTCGTAGGCGATTATGCCGTCGGCAAGCTTGTCCGCGGCCGCGAGCGCGGCAGTCTCCACAAGCTCGACGGCCCTCGGTGTGGCAGTCACGAGTGCTTGCCGGCCTCCTTCGGTACGCGCTGGGTCAGGGGCGCTGTCCAGTACCACGATAGCGGGCCGCCGGATGCGCGGGAGCGAGGCGGCGGCACGGGTCACCGCGCGGCCGGGCCTGGAGGGCTGCGGCGGGGGAGCTGAGCAGGCCGCGGGTGAGTAACGACGGTTTGGTGTACAGCCGCCGCTTGGCGATGTACTGCACGACCCCGTCGGGGACCAGGTACCAGACCGGCTCGCCCGCCGCGACCCGGGCGCGGCATTCGGTGGACGAGATGGCCAGCGCCGGAATCTCCACCAGGCTCACCTTGTCCTCGGGCAGGCCCGCCCCGGACAGCCGGTGTCCAGGCCTGGTACAGCCGACGAAATGCGCGAGGGTGAACAGCTCGTCCACCGCGTGCCAGGTCAGGATCTCGGCCAGCGCGTCGGCGCCGGTGATGAAGAACAGCTCGTCCTTCGGCCCGGCGGCGGCGCGCAGGTCTCGCAGGGTGTCGATGGTGTAGGTGGGGCCCGGCCGGTCGATGTCCACCCGGCTCACGCTGAACCTCGGGTTCGACGCGGTGGCGATCACCGTCATCAGGTACCGGTCCTCGGCGGCCGAGACGACACGGTGATGCTTCTGGTACGGCTGGCCGGTCGGCACGAAGATCACTTCGTCCAGCGCGAAGTTGTGCGCGACCTCGCTGGCGGCGACCAGGTGGCCATGGTGGACGGGATCGAACGTGCCGCCCATCACGCCGATCCTGCGCGCCGGCTGCACGGCTCGTGGCATGGCTAGCAGCCCCTCATGCCCTCGTATCGTAGCGGTCCCGCACGGGCCCAACTGGCCGGCGTTGGAGCTACGATACGAGATATGACTTCAGTGCCAGATCGCGCGCGGGTCCGGCTCACCGGCATCTCCTCCCGCGCCTATGAGCATCCCGCGGACCGTTCGGCGCTGGTAGCGCTGCGCAAGCTCAGCGGGTTCGACACGCTGCTGCGCAAGCTGTTCGGCCTGTTCAACGAGCGGGCCTTCCGCCTGACCTACCTGGCGGGGAGCGTCCGGGTCTCCGAGCGGCAGTTCCCGCACATCTTCGAGCTGGTCAGGGACGGTTCGTACGTCCTGGACCTGCCCGACGTGCCGGAGTGCTTCGTCATCCAGAGCCCGATCGTGAACGCGATGGCGCTGGGCCGGGACCGGCCGTTCATCGTGATCACCACCGGCATGGTCAACCTGTACGACCCCGAAGAGCTCAGGTGGGTGATCGGCCACGAGCTCGGCCACGTCCTGTCCGGGCACGCCGTGTACCGCACCATGCTGCTGTGGCTGATCACGCTGGCGACACGGATCGCGTGGACGCCCATCGGCCTCGGCATCCAGGCCATCGTCTGGGGCCTGGAGGAGTGGTTCCGCAAGTCCGAGCTGTCCTGCGACCGGGCCGGCCTGCTGGCCGGGCAGGACATAGACGCCGGCCGGCGGGCGCTGATGAAGCTGGCCGGCGGGGCGCAGCTGTCCGAGCTGAACCCGGACGCGTTCCGCGAGCAGGCTCACGAGTACGACGCGGTGCCCGATCTGCGGGACAGCATCCTGAAGATCCTTCAGCTGCAGGGCAACACGCACCCGTTCTCGGTGGTCAGGTTCGCCGAGCTGGACTACTGGGCCACGCACGGCGAGTACGAGCG
>JASHYW010000163.1 GCA_030042885.1 Streptosporangiaceae bacterium
GGTGATGTATCAAGGCTCGTCGGCCCTTCAGCGTAGTCACGTCAATGCGGAACGTTATCGTCTCGTGATTCTCCGGGCACCGGCCATATGTCCCGCGGTGCTACGGGCTTTGGTCCTTTTTCCTCCGGACATCGGAACCTTGACCAGGTCGAGCCGGATCGTGACAGTGAGGTAACGAAGGGCAGGCATGGCGCTTCCGGCGCCGCAGCGTTCTGGCTGCCTGGCACCCGGATTCCAGGAGATGAGGTCATGGACAAGCAGGATGAAACCGCGAATGCCCTCAGCTTCGCGGCCGAGGCGACCGAGAAGGCGGCCGGCATGCTGCCCCTGGACATGGTGGCCGCGGTGGCCGATCTGGTCGATCCCGCCGCCGTCGCGCGGGAGCTGCCGTGGCTGGCCGGAGAACTGACCAAGATCGCGCTCGGCCAGTCGGACATCTCGTTCGACGAGCGCGACCAGCGCTTCAGCGACGAGGCCTGGCGAACCGTCCCCTACTTCCGCATCCTGGGCCAGTCCTATCGGCTGTTCGAGATGTGGATGGGCAAGATGTACGAGTCCGTGGACAGCTCCTGGCAGCAGAAGGCGCGCGCCCGCTTCGCAGCCGACGTCATCACGGCCGCGCTGTCGCCGACCAACTACCTGGGCACGAACCCCGCCGCGCTGCGGAAGGCAGCCGAGACCGGCGGCTTGTCGCTGGTGCGGGGCGCCCAGAACATGCTGCGCGACATGGCGCGCGGCGGGATGCCGTCGGCGGCTGACCGCGAGCACTTCGTAGTCGGCGAGAACATCGCCTGCACCCCGGGGGCCGTGGTCTACCGGGAGGACATGTTCGAGTTGCTGCAGTACCAGCCGGTCACGCCCCGCGTCCGCAGCCTTCCGCTGCTGATGATCCCGCCGGAGATCAACCGCCACTACATCATGGACCTCGCGCCGGGACGGTCGCTGGCCGAGTTCGCCGTCAGCCAGGGCATCGGAACGTTCATGATCGTGTGGCGGAATCCGAGTACCCTCCTGGGCCACGGGACGTGGGGACTCGACGACTACGTGGCCGCCGCCGAGCGAGCCAGCGAGGTGGTCAGGAAGATCGCGCGCAGCGACAAGGTGAACCTGCTCGGGCTGTGCGCCGGCGGTATCACGCTGTCATTCGCGCTCGCGCACCTGGCCACCATCGGCGACGAGTCGGCCGGGTCGGCGACCTTCGTGGTGACCATGCTGACCGGCGAGAAGCCGAACGTGGTGGGCATGATGGACACCAGCCAGGCGCGCGCCATGCTGGAGCAGGCCGCCGCGGCGGAGCAGATCATCCCAGGGACCGCGCTGCGCAGCGTGTTCGCCATGCTGCGGCCGAACGACCTGGTCTACAACTACCTGGTCAACGGATGGCTGATGGGCGAACCGCCCGCCCCGTTCGACGTGCTGGCCTGGAACGACGATGCCACCAGGACGACGGCCAGGTTCGCGCTCGAGTCGACCAAGCTGGCCATGGATGGGTGGGACGGCAACGGGCCGGTGATCCTCGGCGTGAAGACCGACTTCACCAAGGTCGCCTGCGACACCTTCCACGTCGGCGGTTTCACCGACCACATCACGGCCTGGCGGGCCTGCTATGACACCGCCCATCTGGTCGGCGGCAGCGACAGGGAGATGACCCTGGTCCGCTCCGGCCACATCCAGTCGGTCGTCTACCCGGCGGACAGCACGCGCTATGACCGCTGGTACGGGCCGCCCACGCCGACGGACCCCGACGAGTGGCTCAAGACGGCCGCCGTGGAGAAGGGCTCGTGGTGGCGGCCGTGGACCGAATGGCTGACCGGCCGCTCCGGCCACGAGCGGCAGGCGCGCGCCACCCTCGGCAACCGCCAGTACCCGCCGCTCGGCCCGGCTCCCGGCACCTACGTGTTCGAGTAAGCCTGGCCGGGCCAAGTGAGACGAAGCTGCGACCAGATTGAAATATGTGGATCCTGAGGGTTGTTGATACCCGGGCCTAATCTTGGGTATCAAGCGGCTAGCGGGGCGCCAACGATGCCTCGGGAGTGAGCGCGGAGGTCGGCGATGCGGCGCCTGTGGATGTCTGCCTTGCTCGCACCGGTCGTGGCGCTGGCCGTACCGGCCGTGGCCCTGGCCGCGCCGTCGGCCCCGGCCGCGCCATCGGTCCAGGCCAGGCCGGCTATGTCGGCCGCGGCCGGGCAGGTCCTCCAACTCGGCGCGAGCGGCTTGTCCACCAGGGAGCTGCAGCGGCGGCTGGCCGCGCTGAAGTACTACCCGGGGCCGATCGACGGCAGCTTCGGCATCGACACCCTCGAGGCCGTATGGGCGTTCCAGGAAGTGCAGGGGCTGCCGGGCGAGGACTTTGTGAGCGCGGCGATGGAGCGGGCGCTGGCCCACCCGCGGGCACCGCTGGTGCTCGACCGTGCCGCCGGGCCCAACCGGATCGAGATCAACCTGGCCGCCGAGGTGCTCGTCCTGTACCACAACAACCGGGTCGAGCTGATCAGCCACGTCTCGACCGGCGGCGGTTACTACTACTGCTCCCCCGGCGGCGGCTGCGGGGTCGCCATCACGCCGACCGGGAACTTCCGGACCGAAGCCTTCTTCCCCGGCTGGATCACGGTGCCGCTGGGCGAGATGTACAACTCGGTGTTCTTCATCGACACCGCATACGCGATCCACGGCGACACCTACGTGCCGCTGGCGCCCGTCTCGCACGGCTGCGTCCGGATCCCGATGGACATCGCGGCGTTCTTCCACACGCTGGTGCAGGTCCCCGGCGAGCCGGTCATCATTCGCCAGCTCTAGCCTGGCCGGTGGCCGGGCCGGCCTCCTCCCCGAAGACGGTCACCCCGTAGCAGGCGCTGATCAGCGCGTCGCCCATGGTCAGCGGTGATCACCACGGCCTCGAACCCGCCGGTGACGATCAGCGCGGTGATCCATACTCTGGCGCTGGCCTGCGCCGATCCGCCGGACGGCGCCGCGGCCGCGAGCCCGGCCCCGAGGCTGACCGTGACCAGGCCCACCGCCCACCAGGTCATCCGGGGCAGCCGACGGCGGGCCAGCCTGCTCGCCACCAGCAGGGTGAACGGCAGCTCGATGATGAAGATGGGCTGCACCGGCCAGCCGCTGCAGGACCGACGCCAGGCCGTTGAAGAACGCCGTGAGCAGCGCGAACAAAACCGACACCACCGCGGCATCCTAGCGGCAGCCGCGGCCGGGCTGAAGAGGCGGGTGGGCGCGCTGGCCGGTCTCAGTGCCGTCCGCTGCCCGGCATCCCGTGATGCCAGGTGGCCATGGCCTGCCTGGCGAGGATGTCGCGCAGCTCGTACGTCTCGCCGTCCGGGTACCGGTCAAAAGTCGCCTCAAGATCACGCCGCTGGGCCGGGGTCGCTTCCGCGCCCGTCAGGAGCGTGCCGCGCGGGGTGCTGAGCCCGCAAAACCGGGGCGGCTACCTGGGGTCGACGCGGAAGATGCGTAGCTGGAGGGCCAGGGTGGCGTAGTAGCCGACGAGGGTGGACAGCTCGACCAGGGCCTGCTCGCCCAGGGCGGCGATCGCGGCGGCGTACTGCTCGTCGTCCAGGTCGGCAGGGCCGGTCAGGGCACGGACCACCGAGTAGGCCACCCGCTCCTGCTCGTCGGCGAACCCGGGATCGGCGCTGGCCCGCAGCGCCCCGATTTCGGAGTCGGTGAGGCCGGCCTCTCGCCCGATCGGCTCGTGCGAGGACCGCTCATAGTCGCTGTCCCAGGCCCGGGCGACGACCAGGATGGCCATCTCGCGGATCCTGGGGGCCAGCTGGGTCCGGAACCTGATGGCGGCGCCGAGTTCCTGGAGCGCGTGACCGACGGCCGGCGCGTACAGCATGGCGTTGAACGGGCCGGCCAGGCCGCCGGCGCCGGTGGAGAGCGGGACCGCGCGCGGGCCCTGGCCGCGCGGGCCGGCCAGGATTTCCCGGTACAGGCCGACCTGCTCCGGGGTCATTTGGTCGGACGACAGGACGGCGAGGCGCATCGGGACTCCTACGGAACCGCGGACGGGGGAGCGTGCGGGACCCTGGCCCGGGCCAGGGCGGTGAGGGCGACCGCCGCCAGCAGGACCAGGGCGATGGCCAGGGGATAGACGATGCGGGCGTGCAGTACGAGCAGCGCGCCGGCCACGGCGCCGGCCAGCATGGCGGCGACCGAGGTCAGCCGCCGGGCGGCATGGGCGCCGGTCGCGGCCCCGAGCGGGCTGTCGGCGGCGATCCCGGTGATGGTCAGCGTCAGCACGGTGGTGGTGAGGTCGGGGACGGCGAGCTTGCGCGCGGTGGCGTTCTGCACGCCCATGGCCGCCGCAAGCACCGCGATCAGGGCGTAGCGCAGGCCGGCCTGCATCGGGCTGGCGGCCAGCGCCGTCATGGTCACCGCCTCGGCCACGATCACCGCCTGGGCCGCCGCGGTGACGCCGAGCAGCAGCTCGCGGCGGCCGGCCAGCGACCGGCCGACCCGGCCCGCCACCAGCGCGCCGAGGGCGAAGCAGCCGATCGCGACCAGCGAGGCGGCCACCGAGAATCCCCCGATGCCGGCCAGCGCGAACGCGAAGAAGACCACGTTGCCGGTCTGGTTGGCCACGAAGACGTGGCCGAGAACCAGGTAGCTGAACGCGTCGACCAGGCCGGTGACCACGGTCAGGCAGACCAGCAGCGGCGGCAGCACGCCGTCCTTACTCCCCCGCCGCGGCGCGACGGTCCCGCGCGCGCCGGCCAGGAACCTCGCCAGCCACGGGCAGCTTCCCACAGCACCTGATCATGCACCACGGACCGTTCAGAATGAATGAATGAAGGCCGAAGGGGCGCGCCCGGCTAGGTGGTGGCCCGGCGACGGGCCGTGGTGTCCACGGTGACGGCGGCGAGCAGGACCGCGGCGGTCCGCATGTTCTGGGCCGCGGCCGGGTCCGGCCCAGCAGCCAGCTCCAGGCGACGAGCACCACCAGGACCACCAGCACGACCCACGGCACGCCGCGCACCACGACGGCGATGCCGCGGTTGGTGTTGCGGATGAGCACGACGACCACGCCCGCGCCGATCACCGAGGTATGGCCTGGTCCGGGGCGGCCAGACTGAGATCTTCGAGGCGGGGATTGCGGCTTCCGCTGACGTCACGCTGGGCGCGGCGCGCCTCGGCGCGAGAGGACATCGATGGCCGCCGCCGCGAGTAGCACCGCGGCGACCACGACGTCAATCCACTGGCTCGACACGCCTAGCAGGTAGAGGCCGTTGTAGATGCCGCCGATGACGAGGCCGCCCAGTACGCCGTGGATGGTCTTGCCCCGGCCGCCGAAGAGGCTGGTGCCGCCGATGACCGCCGCGGCCACCGCCAGCAGCACGTAGCTGTTGGCGGTCTTGATGATGTTGGTGGTCAGCGAGACCTGCCACGAGGCGAACAGCAGGCCGGCGATCCCAGAGGTCAGGGCGGAGAGGACGAAGCCCCAGGTTCGCACCGCGGGCAGACTGACCCCGGCTCGCCGCGCCGCCTCGGGGTTGCCGCCGATCGCGTACACGTAGCGGCCGAAGCGGGTTCGCTGCAGCAGGACCGTCGAGGCGGCGAGCACGACAAGGACGATCGCAATGATATAGGGAAGCCCGTCGATCGTCCCGAAGTGGGCTCGGTTGACGTTGCAAAGGGCGACGACCGCACTTCCCGCCACCGCCATGAGGACGATCTTCATCGCGGTGAGGCTGCGCGGCGGAGCCTCCAGGCCGTGGCGGCGCTTGCGGGCGTCCCGCAGCCAGAGCCCCGTGCCGACGGCTCCGACCAGCACGGCCAGCAAGATCCAGCCGACCACCGGGTCGAACCGCCCATAGAAGACGTCGTAGAGGACGACCTCGTTGGTGAACCGGGAGTTGCCGATGCCGACGAGCCCCGACGTACTGAGGACGATGATCGCCACCCCCTCCAGGATCAGCAGCCCGCCGAGAGTGACTATGAACGACGGCATCCTCAGCCGGGCCACGAGCGATCCCTGGATGGCGCCAATCGCGCAGCAAGCCAGCAACGCCACTATGATCGCCGCCCACCACGGCCAATCCGCGCCGCTCGGCTGCACAAGCTCGGCGATCACGACGCTGCTAAGCGCCATGACCAGGCCGACCGAGAGATCGATCTCCCCGAGGAGCAGGGCGAAGATCTCAGCCATCGCCAGCACCATGTAGACGGTGCTCTGCTCGAAGAGGTTGACCAGGTTCTGCGGCGACAGGAACTTCGGGTTCGCGACCTGGAAGCTGACGGCGACCACCACGATGGCCAGGACCACGGGCAGGACACCGCTGTTGCCACTGCGGACCCGGAGCCACCAGGCCCGGAGGTACTGGCCCAGCGACTGGGCGAGGAGCTCGGGTGGGACGTCGGCCGCGGCGGTCTCGGGGGCGGCGGTGAGGTCGACCGCCATCCCGGCGTCCGCCGTCCCGGCGGGGGTCTCGCCGGGGTCCGCGGTCACGTCAGACACGGGTCACGCTCCCGGTCCCGCGCCGTGACAGCACGTCAACCAGCACTGCGGCTAGGAGCACGGCGCCCGGCAGGATGTATTCCAGCGGTGTGGCCAATGTACCCAGGTTGAGCAGGGACACGCCGTAGGCGATGGCGCCGATGAGGAGGCCGCCGAGAACACCGTGGATGGCCTTACCCCGGCCGCCGAAGAGGCTGACCCCGCCGATGACGGCGGCGGCGACGCTGTACAGGACGAGCTGACCTGGGTCTGCCGTATTGGTGCTGTACTCACCGAAGAAAAAGGAGCCGAGCAGTATGCCGCCGAGGCAGGCGATCGCCGAGCACAACGCGAAGGCCCAGGTGCGGATGGCGACGAGGCTGACGCCGGCGCGGCGGGCCGCTTCTGGGTTGCCGCCGATGGCATAGACGTAGCGGCCGAAGCGGGTCCGCTGCAGCAGGAGCGTCAAGGCGCCAAGGACGACGAGCACGATCGGGATCACCCACGGAACCCCCTCCACCGTCACCAGGGGGGTTCCGCGGTTGACAGTACAGATCATCACCACAGCTACCCCGACCAGCGCCACCAGGGCGATTCTGATTGCCGTCAGGGTGGCCGGGG
>JASHYW010000023.1 GCA_030042885.1 Streptosporangiaceae bacterium
GCCCACTTCTCGTGGCCCTTGCCCGGCGGCGTGGCGTCCTGGCTGACCAGGATGTCGGCGCCATCCTCGGCGGACAGCGCCTCGATCTGGCTCAGCAGAGCATGCGACTTCGGCAGCGTAAGGTCCTCGGCGATGCTGCTCTCGCCCCAGACGATCAGGTCCGGCCGCACGCCGCCCAGCGTGCCGCCGTGGCTCAACTCGGCGGTCAGCGTCTCTGACGCGTGCTGGCGCAGGCTCACGTTGCTCAGCACGCCCGGCTGCACCATGGCCACCGTGACCTGACGGACAGCCGGGCTGGCCGGGGTGAGCGCGAACGCCAGCGGCCCGGCACCCACGGTGGCCAGCACGGCGGCCAGGCCGAGGGCGGCCAGCCCCGGCCGCCAGGAAGCGCCGGGCAGCAGGGCCGCGCCCACTCGGGGCAGCGACTCGATCACGAGCACGATGGCCACGTTCGCCATGACCAGCGCGAAGCTGACCAGCCAGACGCCGCCGACCGAGGCGAGCGCGAGCACGGCGGGATGCTGCCATTGGCTGACACCGAACACCGCCCACGGGCCACCGAGGGCCTGCCAGGACCGCAGCCACTCGGTGAGCAGCCAGCAACTGGGCACGACCACCAGCGCGGCCAGCGCCCGCGGCCAGCTCAGCGGGGGGCGCAGCAGCTGGACGGCGGCCACCCCGAACGGCACCCACAGGACGCCGAATACCGCCCCGACCAGCAGCACCGCGGGCCCAATCTCCGGCGCCATCCAGTACAGCGCCGCGATCAGGTACCCCGCGCCCAGCCACCAGGCGCGTATCCCGCCCTCCCGCGCGGTGGGCGACCTGACGATGAGCACCAGCCCCGGCACCAGCCCGAACCAGGCCAGGAACTCCAGGTTCGCGTCGGGGAAGGTGAGCACCAACAGCGCGCCGCAGAGCAGCATCGCTCCCCGGGCCGACCAGATCCACCTCACCGGCTTGGCCAGCGCGCTACGTATCCCCACGCTCTTATTGTCGGCTGTCCCGCCGGGTCAGCGCGACACCGAGGGCCTCAGTTGTTCCGGGCAAAGATCCGCAGGAAGAACAGGAACACATTCAGCGCGTCGAGGAAGATCGAGGCGGCGATCAGCGGCGCGGAGTCGAGGTCCTTCGAGCGCCGCAGCCGCTGAAAGTCAAACATGGTCAGGCCCGCGAAGATCACCAGCCCGAGTATCGACCAGACCAGGTAGCCGTGCGGGATCCGGACGAAGATCAGCACGATGCCGACCACGATGAGGGCCAGCAGGGCCCAGAAGCACAGCCGGGCGAGCCCGGAAAGGTCCCGCCGGGTCGCGTAGCCGGCCGCCCCGAAGCCCGCGATGAACAGCGCGGTGGCGCCGCCGGCTTGCCAGAGCGCCTGCGGGTTCGTGCTCGCGTAGTAGACCAGGGTCGGCGCCAGCGCCAGCCCCAGCCCCAGCCCGACCATCAGCAGCAGCACCACTGACAGCCCCGCGGATCGCCGGACGGTGAAATTCATGGCGATCAGGCAGGCGAAGGCGACGATGTACCACACGAAGGCCCAGCCGTGGGACAGGTTACGTCCCAGGTAGGCACCCAGCGCGAAAAGACCAGTGGTGACCGCCACGTACCCCATCGTCTGCGCGAACAGGGTATGCGTGCGGTCCCGGGTCGCCGCCCCGTACCCGCCGTAGGTCATTGACTCGTTCATGGCCTGTTCTCTCCTGAGACTCAGCGGTGCCCGCAGCCCACGTCCATACTCGAAGCCGGGTGCGGCGCCTGGAGCTGCGCGCCAGTCAGCCGGCTGACGCTAGGAACATTATTGTGGCGGGTCTGGTGTCATGACGGTACGGCTAGCTCGCAGCCAGGGCCGCGACGGCGTCGACGGTCAGCCCGGCCAGGCTGGGCAGCACCAGGCTAGCCCGGGCCAGGGCGTCCGGCTCCGGCGGGTACCTGGGCTGCGGGACCGCGATGACCCGCAAGCCCGCGGCGGCGGCCGAGCGGAGCCCGTTCGCCGAGTCTTCCACCGCCGCGCAATGGCCCGGCGGGAAGCCGAGCCCGGCGGCCACGGCCAGGTAGATGTCCGGGGCCGGCTTGCCGCGGGCCACCTGCTCGGTGGACATCGCCACGGAGAAACAGGAGCGCAGGCCGGCGGACCGCAGCACGCTCTCGATCAGCCTCGGGGGGGACGAGCTGGCCACGCCGAGCGGCCAGCGCGCGGCGATCCGGTGCACGGCGTCCGCGGCGCCGTCCATGAGCGGCACCCGCTCGGCGTACCTGGCGGCCATCCGGTCGATGACCAGGGTCGCGACCTGATCCGGAGGCCACCCGACGCCGAGGTCGTGGCTGAGGTAGGCGGCCCATTCCGGCGTGCTCATGCCCATCAGCTTGCGCTGGGCGTCCTGGGCCCAGTGCCCGCCCCGCTCGGCTACGAGCTCCCGGCGCACCTGCTCCCACACTGGCTCGGAGTCGACCAGCACCCCGTCCAGGTCGAAAACCACGGCCTCAATCATGCTGACTCATTTATCGTGGATCGCTACCTACCGTATAGGGGGTAGAAGCGATCCACGATCGTTCATGAGACGCGGGAGCTGGCCTCGGTGAGGGCGCGGGAAACCAGGACCCGGGCCAGGTGCTCGCGGTACTCGCGGCTGGCGCGGATGTCCGAGGCTGCGCTGGTGCCCTCGGCGGCGTGCGCGGCGGCATCGGAGGGCGACGCCCCGCCCGCCAGGGCCGCCTCCACCGCGGTGGCGCGCAGCGGGGTCCCGCCCATGTTGACCAGCGTGACCTGGCCGCCCTGAACGGCGACGCCGACGATGGCCCAGTCGATGGCCCGCTGGGTGAACTTCTGGAACGACCAGCCCGCGGCGGCGGGCTTCGGCACACGGATCTCGGTGAGCAGTTCGCCCGGCTCGAGCACGGTCTCGAACAGGCCCTGGAAGAACTCCCCGATACCGATCTCCCGCGAGCCGTCGGTGCCGCGGGCGACCAGCGTGGCGTCCAGGGCGAGCAGCACGGCGGGCAGGTCGGAGGCGGGATCGGCGTGCGCGATCGAGCCGCCGATCGTGCCCCGGTGCCGGATCTGCGGGTCGCCGACCTGGCCGGCCGCGTGCGCCAGCAGCGGGATCTCGCGGGCCAGCAGTTCGGAGTGCT
Source organism: Streptosporangiaceae bacterium (assembly GCA_030042885.1). Next base: position 3,133 of record JASHYW010000023.1, read on the forward strand.
CGACGTCATGGTGCCTGGTCAGCGCGCCGATCGCGACATGGGATCCCTGGTCGGTGACGTAGGAAAGCTCGCGCAGGCCGCCCAGGTCGATAAGCACCTCGGGGGCGGCCAGCCGCAGCTTCATCAGCGGCAGCAGCGAATGGCCCCCGGCCAGGTACTTGGCGTCCTCGCCGTACTCCGCGGCCAGGTCGCAGGCCTCCGCGGCCGACCCTGCCCGCTTGTAGCTGAACGATGACGGGATCACGAAGACACCTCCACGGTCTCCCCGGTGCTGGCCTGGGGGGACGAACCCTTGAGCCCCCCAAGACCCCCCGCAGCCGCGAGCGCGGCCCTGACGATGTTGTGGTAACCCGTGCACCGGCACAGGTTGCCTTCCAGGCCGGTCCGCACCTGCTCCTCGGTGGGGTGCGGGTTCTCTTTCAGCAGCGACACGATCGCCATGACCATGCCCGGTGTGCAGAACCCGCACTGCAGGCCGTGCTGCTCGTGGAAGGCACGCTGCACCGGGTGCATCGTCCCGTCGCTGGCCAGCCCCTCCAGGGTGGTGATCTCGTGCCCGCTGGCCTGGGCGGCGAGCACCGTGCACGACTTCACGGACTCGCCATCTAGCAGCACGGTGCAGGCCCCGCAGGAGGTGGTGTCGCAGCCCACATTCGTCGCGGTGAGGTCCGCCACGTCGCGCAGGAAGTGCACGAGCAGCATGCGGTCCTCGACGTCCGCGGTGATGTCCTTGCCGTTGACCGTCAGCTCGACCCTCACTGGTCACTCGCCTTTCGCGCTTCGTTGATTGCCGTCCACACCCGCTGCGGGGTGGCCGGCATGTCGATGTGCCTGACCCCGAGGTGCGCGACCGCGTCGATGACCGCGTTCTGGATCGCGGGGGTCGAGCCGATCGTCCCGGCCTCGCCGATGCCCTTGACGCCTAGCGGGTTCAGGTCGGTGGGCGTCTCGCTGGTCACCAGCTCGAAGCTGGGCAGGTCCGGCGCTGAGATGGCCGAGTAGTCGGCCAGCGTGGAGGTCAGCGGGTTGCCGTCCG
>JASHYW010000164.1 GCA_030042885.1 Streptosporangiaceae bacterium
CTCTTCGAGGCCGAGCAGCGCGGCTCGCCGGTCCTCGACCTGCTTGCCGAGCGCATCACGCTGGGCAGCCCGCCCGTACCCGCCTACGCCGCCGACCTGGTCCGCGGCGTCACCGCGCACTCGGCCCGGATCGACGAGCTGATCTCGCGGTACGCCGAGGGCTGGACCCTGGACCGGATGCCCGCTGTGGACCGGAATGTGCTGCGGATCGGCGTCTACGAGCTGCTCTGGGCCCCCGACATCCCGGACGGCGTCGCGATCAGCGAGGCCGTGCTGCTCGCGCGTGACCTGTCCACCGATGCCTCGCCCGCCTTCGTCAACGGCCTGCTGGCCCGCATAGCCGAGCTCAAGCCGACCCTTCAGGCCTGATCCGGCAGACCAGCGAGGCGTCAGGGCTGGGCAAAGCGGACGCGCAGGCCGAAGCGGCGCAGGACCCTGAAGAACCAGACCGTGGACGCCCCGGTGCCCGCTACCACGCCGCCCACGGTGACGGCGGTCGTGAGCAGCAGGAACGCCTTGACCGGCTCCAGGGCCATCGCCGCCGCCAGGCCCAGGGTGGACAGGGCGAAGATCCCGGCCCACAGCCAGGTCGCTCCCTGGAAGAACCTGTGCAGCCCCGGGTGATGGGACGGATGGCGCAGCGCCACCACCTCGGCGGCCAGCTGGGCTACCAGCGGCTTGCGGGTGGGCGCGGTCCGCGCGAACAGCACGCACAGGCCCAGGTTGGCCAGCGGGAACTGCAGCAGGAAGAAGAGCACGCTGCCGGTGACGATCACCACGCCGGTCTGCAGCGTGAGCACCAGGGCCGAGATCATCAGCAGGCCGGGAACACTCCGGGTGATGATCTTGCGCCCGACGACGGTGAGCCAGACGGCGGCGGTCGCGGCCATCATCCCGGCATCTCGCCCGCCCAGCTTCGCACCGATGAAGTATCCGGCGACCGGGATGCCCAGGGATTCGGCCAGGTTCCAGCCTGCGGTCAGCATCAGCCGCCAGGGGCGGGGCAACTCGAGGTGCTCAGCCATGGCGAAGAGCATACGGTGGCTGGGGGTGGCCCCGCTGGAGTTGCCACGAGGTCGGGTAAAGAAGAGTCTGAGAGTTCCGCACGGTCTGTATAACGGAGAGCCGGTTACAGAAGTTCGCCACTCAGGAACGGAAAGTAGTCGGCCGGCCTGGTCCGGCACCTTCGCGTCTCACCCTGGCCAGCGTGCCGCCAGCGGTATTGTCGATGGTCAGCACTACGTCGGGGCGGGGAAGGAGGCAGGCGTGGGCGCGGATTACCGGCGCGACGGCACCCGCACGCCGCCGGCCCGGGGGGACGAACCCGGCAGCACCCCCAGACCCCCGCGTGGGGGAATGGTCTGGGACGTGCTGCGCGCCGTCGTGTCCGACCGGGTGACGGAAACCGGCAGGCGGGCGCTGGACATCGTGGATGTAGGCGGCGGAACCGGCGGGCTGGCGGTGCCCTTCGCGGCCCTCGGGCACAACGTCACCGTCGTCGACCCGAGTCCCGACGCACTCGCGGCGGCGCAGCGCCGGGCCGCCGAGGCAGGAGCGCGCCTGACCTCCGTGCAGGGCGAGGCGGCCAGCCTGGACAGCGTCGCGGGCACGGCCGCGGCAGACCTGATCATCTGCCACAACGTGCTCGAGTACGTGGACTCCCCGGCCGACGCGATGAGCGCGATCGCCCGCGTGCTGCGGCCGTCGGCCACCGTGAGCGTGCTCGCGTCCAATGCGGTCGCCGCGGTGCTCCACCACGCCCTGGCCGGCCGTTTCGCCGAGGCCCGCGCGCTGCTGGTCAGCGGCGCGCCCGCGGCAGGCACCATTCCGCGCCGGTTCACGCTGCCCGAGCTGACCGCGCTGATCGAGGCGGCCGGGCTGCGGGTCGGCGAGGCGCACGGGCTGCGGATCTTCGGCGGACTGATCCCCGGCGCGCTGCTCAACGGCGACGCCGCCGCCGATGCGCTGCGTGCGCTTGAGGAGGCCGCCGCGACCACCCCGCCGCTGCGTGACATCGCCTCCCAGCTGCACGTGCTCGGCCGCCGCTGACGCCATGAGCGCAGGCACGAACCCGCCAATCCCCGAGGGTCCTCAGATCCCGGCCCTCCAGGATGCTCCCGACGACACGGGCTGTCACATCCTGCACGTGGACATGGACGCGTTCTACGCCAGCGTGGAGATCAGGGACCGGCCCGAACTCGCGGGCCAGCCGGTCATCGTGGGCGGGACCGGCGGCCGTGGCGTGGTGCTGGCCGCGTCGTACCAGGCCCGGGCATTCGGAGTGCGCTCGGCGATGCCGGTGAGCAGGGCGAGACGGCTGTGCCCGCGGGCGGTGTTTGTCCCGCCCAGGCACCGGGTCTACGCCGCGGCGTCGAAGGAGGTCATGGCCATCTTCGGCGCGGTGACGCCCGAGGTGGAGCCGCTGGCCCTGGACGAGGCGTTCCTCGACGTCTCCGGCGCGCTCCGGCGGCTCGGCTCGCCTGCCTGGATCGCCGCGCATATCCGGGCCCAGGTCAGGCAGCAGCAGGGCATTACCTGCTCGGTCGGGGTCGCGTCGTGCAAGTTCGTGGCCAAGATCGCCTCCGCCCGCTGCAAGCCGGACGGCCTCCTGGTGGTGCCCCAGGCAGGAGTGCTCGACTTCCTGCATCCGCTGCCGGTGGCCGCGCTGTGGGGGGTGGGGGAACGGGCCGGGCAGGTGCTCGCCCGGCTGGGGCTGCGGACGGTGGGCGACATCGCCCACACGCCGCTGGACACCCTGCAGCGCGAACTCGGCGCGGCCCACGGGTCGCACCTGGCCGCCCTGGCCTGGGGCCGTGACGAGCGCCGGGTCACGCCGCGCGTGCCGGAAAAGAGCATCGGCGCGGAGGAGACATTCGAAGCCGATATCGACGATCCGCTCCGGATCAGGCGGGAGCTGCTGAGGCTGTCCGGCCGGACAGCGCGCGGACTGCGGGCCGACGGGTACGTGGCCCGGACGGTGTCGGTCAAGCTGCGGCTGGCCAGCTTCAAGACGATGACCCGGTCCCGCACCCTGCCGCATCCGACCGATGTGGCCCGTGAGATTTACGCCACAGCCTGCTCGCTGTACGAGTCGGCGGGGCTGGATCGCGCCGCCAGGCTGCGGCTGGTCGGTGTCCGGGTGTCCGGCCTGGTCCCGGCGGCGGACGCGAACAGCCAGCTGACCTTCGACGACAAGCCGGCCGGCTGGCGCGAAGCGGAGCGGGCGGTGGACCAGATCGCCAGCCGATTCGGCGCCAGCGCGGTCCGCCCGGCGGCCCTGGTGGCGGATCCGGGCCGTTCCGACGCGGCTCCGGGCGGCCCGCCGGGGGGTCCGGGCGGCCCGGGTCGGGGCGCTTTCTGACCCGCTAGGGGGATCACTCTTCCAAGCGATGTGTCGACGCTCGTATTCTGGAAAATAACCGGGTATGTGAGGTGGAGACCACCGCACACACGTGCCGGGCGCAATGGTTTTAATGGGAGGCGTCGTGCCGCTCTCTGAACACGAGCAGCGCCAGCTGGAGCAGATCGAGCAGGCGCTCTACAGGGAGGATCCGAAGTTCGGGCGTCTCGTGCGCTCCAGAGATCCACGTGTGCACTACAAGCGCAAACTCCTGCAGGCTTTCATCGGGGTGCTGATCGGAGCGGGCGCGCTCGCGGCGGGGCTGGTGACCGACCGGGTGTACCTCGAGGCGGCTGGCGCGGCGGTCTTGCTGCTGTCGCTGGTGTGGATGGTGATCAGCTGGCGGCGGCACGTGGGCAGGACACGGCCCGCGCCCAGCAACCCCGGCCCGGCCCGGTCCGGCGGACCCGGCAAACCCGGCCGTTCGGGGCAGACCAGACGGGCCCGGCTGATGGAGCGCATGGAAGAACGGTGGCGCCGCCGGCAGGAGGGCAACCGCAGGATGTAGCCCCCCGCCCCGGGGCGGGAGGCCGGACCCGTCGAACCAGCCGGACCGGTCGGCCCCCGGGGCAGGACCCGGAGCGACCGCGAACTCTCAGATCACCCAGGCGCCGCTCGTCTGCGGAGTGCGCCGCTAGGCTGCGGAGCCCGCCGCTAGCTTGCGGATCTCCGCACCGCCCACCGGCGAGACAGCAGTGCCGCCAGCCGGTCGGGGACCAGCGCCGTGCCGTCGGCCAGGGCAGTCATCACCGAGGCCGGGAAGATCCGGGCCCGCCAGCGCGCGCCGCGCCGCACCGAAGCCTTGAGGCCGTGCCGTGCCGCGGTGCCGTCCCGCCGCAGGTTCGCCGCTGCCAACGGCCGGGCCGCGTAGGTGGCGCGCTCCTCGGCGAGCGCGAGCCTGCGGATCGCGTCGCGGGCCGGCTCCGGCAGCCGGGTGCTGATCCGTTCGGCCAGTGTCCGCGGCGGCTCGCTCGGCCGGCAGCCCACGCCGAGGTCCGCCAGGTCGTCGCGGAACTCCCGCCAGGCGGTGTGCGCCCGGCCCGCGTCACCGGCGGCGACCATCCAGCGCCACTGCCTGAGCCCGATCCGGATGGCAGCCGGCGCCATCAGCATGACCGCGCAGGCCGCGC
>JASHYW010000165.1 GCA_030042885.1 Streptosporangiaceae bacterium
TCGGAAAGGCAATCGAGCGGGGTACGTATTGCGGGGGCGCGAACAGCATGTATCCGGCGGGCACACCGTCGACATACGCGATCTTCCCGCAACTGCCCCATTCGAGCAGCACCGAAGATACCCATGACTCTTTCTCGAGTTCCGGGTCGCCGCTTTCCTCGGCGCGTGCCCGGCTGACCGGGCCGAGTTCCCAGAAAACGCATTTGCGGCACTTCGGCGGCAAGTCGCCGAGATTGTCCAGCGTGATGTTGACGATACGGCGCGACATCCTGTTCCCCGGCAGACCGTCTCCCCGGCAGAATCCATCAGCGTGCCCAGGAGGTAACCCCTTATCCTGGCATGGTACTCAATCGTCCACCCGTCGTTCCCCCAAAGGGGGGCCAGGGGGGTACGGGGGGACGGGCAGTCCCCCCGTGAGCGGGGGGATCCCGGGGGGTCGTCCCCCCGGGGTGATAGAGCCCCCGGGAGAAACAGGGAGAGGCCGTGACCGCCGAAGAGCAGCCCGCATCGCAGCGGCAGCGAGTTGACCCCTACGTCGGTCAGTACGCCGAGCGTGCCGTGGGCATGGTCGCGTCGGAGATCCGGGCCTTGTTCGCCGTCGCCGCCCGGCCCGAGATCATCTCGCTGGCCGGCGGCACGCCCTATGTGGCCGCGCTCCCGCTCGATGTCGTCGGCAACATGATCGGCCAGCTGGTGGCGGACCACGGCGACCGCGCGCTGCAGTACTGCACCGCCCAGGGCGATGCCGGGCTGCGCGAGAGGATCTGCGACGTCATGGCGCTGGAGGAGATACAGGCGCACCCGGACGAGATCGTGGTCACCGTCGGCTCCCAGCAGGCTCTCGACCTGCTGGCCAGGATCTTCGTCGACCCTGGTGACGTGGTGCTGGCCGAGGCGCCCTCGTACGTGGGCGCGCTGGGCGCGTTCGCCGCCTACCAGGCGGACGTAGTCCATGTCGCGATGGACGACGACGGGCTGATCCCCGAGGCGCTCGAGGAGGCCATCGGCCGCACCGCCGCGGCGGGGCGGCAGGCCAAGTTCCTGTACACCGTGCCAAACTTCCACAACCCCGCCGGGGTGACCCTGGCCGCCGGGCGGCGGCACCGGATTCTCGGCATCTGCCGCCGGGCAGGCCTGCTCGTGGTCGAGGACAACCCTTATGGCCTGCTCGGCTTCGACGGCGGGCCGATGCGGGCGCTGCGGGCGGACGACAGCGAGGGGGTCGTGTACCTCGGCACGTTCTCCAAGACCTTCGCGGCGGGCGTCCGGGTCGGATGGGCGGTCGCCCCGCCTGCCATCAGGGAAAAGCTGATCCTGGCCGCCGAGTCGGCGGTGCTGTGCCACTCCAGCTTCGCGCAGCTGACCGTGCGCGAGTACCTGGCCACCCAGCCGTGGCACGAGCAGATCAAGGCTTTCCGCGAGCTGTACCGGGAGCGGAGGGACGCCACGCTGAGCGCGCTGTCCAGGATGATGCCGCCAGGTTGCCGCTGGACCCGGCCGGGCGGCGGGTTCTACGTCTGGCTGAGACTCCCCGACGGCGTCGACGCCAAGGCCATGCTGCCGCGGGCGATCTCGGCGCGGGTCGCCTACGTGCCGGGAACCGGCTTTTACGCGGACGGCTCCGGCGGCCGGTACGCGCGGCTGTGCTACTCATTCCCCAGCCCGGACCGGATCGGCGAGGGGATCCGCCGGCTCGCCTCGGTGATCGAGACCGAGATCCAGCTGCGGGATGACTTCGGCCCGGCGGCTGGCATCCGGTAGCGTCATCTCAAGGCGAGGTAATCGAAATCATGTTTGAACTCGATCGCGTAGTGATCCTGGCCGGCGGGCTGTCTCCGGAGCGGGAAGTGTCCCTGCACTCCGGCCACCGGGTCCGTGATGCCCTGGCCGAGGCGGGCATCCACGCTGTGGTGGCCGACGCCGACTCCGAACTGCTCGCCCAGCTCCGCGCCGACCCGCCCAGCGCGGTTTTTCCCGTCATTCACGGTGCATCCGGGGAGGATGGCGCGATCAGGGAAGTCCTGGGGCTGCTCGGCACGCCGTACGTCGGCTCGGTCGCCAGCGCTTGCCAGATGGCGTTCGACAAGCCGACGGCCAAGGCGCTGGTGGTGGCGGCCGGGCTGGTCACGCCCGCGTCCGTGACGTTGCCCAGGGAAACCTTCCATGACCTCGGGGCGACCGCGGTGATCGACCTGATCATCGCCAGGCTCGGGCTCCCGCTGTACATCAAGCCCTCCCGCGGTGGTTCCGCGCTCGGCGCGGGCCAGGTCCGGACCGCGGCCGAACTGCCGCCCGCGCTGCTGAGCTGTTTCGCCTACGGCGACATCGCGCTGATCGAGCGGTTCATCGCCGGGACCGAGGTCGCCGTGGGAGTGATCGACCTGGGCGACGGCCCGCAGGCGCTGCCCGCGGTGGAGATCGTCCCGGGCGACGGCGGCTACGACTACGCGGCCAGGTACACCCCGGGCAAGACGGAGTTCTACGTCCCGGCCCGGCTGCCCGGCCAGGTCGCGGCCGAGGTCGCGCGGATCGCGGTCGCCGCGCACTCGGTGCTCGGGCTGCGCGATCTGTCCAGGACCGACCTGATCGTGGACGGGGAGGGCACGGCGTACTTCCTCGAGGTCAACGTCTCGCCAGGGATGACCGAGACCAGCACGCTGCCGATGGCGCTCGAGGCGTCGGGCCACT
>JASHYW010000166.1 GCA_030042885.1 Streptosporangiaceae bacterium
CGGGATCTTGCCTTGACGTGACCGCAAGGTTTATCAAGGATGGTGAACGTTCGTATCGCATCTAACAAGCGGCGGCCGGTTAGCGCCCACGGCCAAGGAGGGCACCATGGCTGAGTCCCCGGCCCGGAAGGTGGCGGATCACCCGGGCGGGAACGGGTCAGCCGGGCTGGCCCACCTCATTACTGAACTGCAGGGACACGGCCTGCGGGTCGAAGTGCCGCTAGAGTCCCGGCAGGGCGGGGCGGGACCGGCGGACGCCGGGATGCTGTGGATCGACGGGTTCGCGGCCACCGTTCCGGTCAGCGCTGAATACGTGCGAACCTCGCCGTACGCGCTTCGCGCGGAGGAATATGGCTGGGGCGTCTACCGGGAGGGCGAGCGGCTGGCGTCGGCCGAGCCGTTCCGGCGTCCCCGCTACTACGACCTGTCCACGCGGGACGGCGTCCCGTACTGGCAGATCGCCCTGTTGCACCTGGACTCCCTGGCCAGCACCGTCATCCAGACTTGCGCCTACTGGGGCAACTCCGACCAGTGCGCGTTCTGCGGGATCGGGGTGACGCTGGCGAACGGGCGGACCATCGCCCGCAAGACGCCAGAGATGCTGGCCGAGGTCGCGGTGGCGGCCAGGGAACTCGACGGGGCGGTTGACGCCACCCTGACCACCGGCACCACCGCCACGCCGGACAAGGGCGCGCTCTACGTGGCGCGGTGCGGCCAGGCCGTGCGCGAGGCCGCGGGCCTGCCGGTCGAGGTGCAGTTCGAGCCGCCTCGCGACCTGGCGGTCATCGACCAGGTGCGCGACATGGGAGTGGATTCGGTCGGCATCCACGTGGAGAGCTTCGATCCGCAGGTGCTGGCCAGGATCGCCCCGGCCAAGGCGCGCACCGGGATCGACGGGTACTTCCGCGCCTGGGAACGGGCGGTGGCGGCGTTCGGCGAGGGCCAGGTATCCACGTACGTGATCCTTGGCATGGGCGAGGACCCGGAGCTGACCGTGGCCGGGTGCCGGCGGGCGGCCGACATCGGGGTGTACCCGTTCGTGGTGCCGCTTCGCCCGACGGTAGGCAGCCTGATGGAGCACATGCCGGCTCCGTCCCCGGAATACTGCGAGACGATCTACCGGCGGGTAGTGCCGTACCTGACCACGCGCGGGCTCGGCGCCCGCGGCGTGGCCGCCGGATGCGCCAGGTGCCAGGCGTGCTCGGCGATGAGCCTGCTCGAGGGAGCTGCCGGAAACGATGGCCAGACCCATCTCCCCCTCCTCAGCAACCGCTAGCAGGCCGGCCGGAACCGCCTGGCTGGCCTGCCGCGCGGTAGCCACCCGGGGGGAACTGGAGGCCCATTTCCGGATCCGGCACCGGGTCTTCGTGGTCGAGCAGGGCCTGTTCCGGAGCACGGACGGCGCCGACGGCGGCTCGGACCGGGACATTCATGACGACGACCCGGCGACGGTGCACGTGGTCGGGCTGTTCGACGGGGTGGCGTGCGGGACCGTCCGGCTCTACCCGGTGCCCGAGGTGCCGGGCCGGTGGAAGGGCGACCGGCTGGCCGTGCTGGACGGCCACCGCCACCATGGCCTGGGCCCGCCGCTGGTGCGGTTCGCCGTGGCCACGGCCGCGGCGCGCGGCGGGCGAGAGATGGAGGCCTACATCCAGCCCGCCAACGTGACGTTCTTCGAGTGGCTCGGCTGGCGGCCGGTAGGCGGGCTGGTGACCTACGCCGGCATTCCGCACCAGCGGATGCTGATCGACCCGCGGGTCAGCCGCGGGCGGGCGACGTAGCGGTCCCGGCCGCCCGGGCCAGGTTCGTCACTGATTCCGTGCCGAGGTCGAACGCCGTCGCCACCTGGCCGGCCATGCGAAGCCGCAGGATGCCGGTGCCGTCGAGGGTGCCGACGACTGCGGCGGCCAGGCCGCGGCCGGCAAAGGCGTCCAGGCACCGTGCCTCCTGCCCGGGCGGAACGCACAGCAGGAACGCGAAGCATGGGAAGCAGCACAGCCACTGCTCCAGGCTCACCCCAGCCGGGACCGGCACCGCGTCCAGGTCGAGGGTCACCCCCAGCCGGTTGCATTCCAGCAGCATGGCCAGGGAGCCGACCAGGCCGGCCATGCTCACGTCCTTGGCCGCCGCGACCCAGCCAGCCGACGCGCCCTCGGCCAGCAGCCGGACATCGCCGGCCAGCTCCTCGCCCCGCTCGTCGAACGACGGGAAGAAGGGGAAGTCCGCACGCATCCGGCCCTCGACGCAGCAGGCCACGACGAGCGACTGCCCCGGCTCGGCGGCGCGGGCGGCCAGCGGGCGGTCGGCCCGGCCCAGGCCGAACGCGGACAGCCCCGGCGGCCCGCCGGTGACGGTCAGGTGACCGCCGACCACGGGTACCTGGTACAGCCGGGCCGCCCAGCGCATGCCCTCCAGGACCTGCTGAATGACCGGACGCGGACCGGTCACCGTGTCCACCAGGGCCAGGGGCCAGGCCCCCATCGCGGCCAGGTCGTTGAGGTTGGTGGTCACCGCGGCGATGCCCGCGCCGTGCGGGTCGGCCGCGACAAACGAGGGCAGGATGGCCTCGCCGCCCACCACCAGGGACGTCCCCGCAGCCGGCACGACCGCGCCGTCATCGCCGGGCCCGGCGAGCCAGTCGGAATTCCCGAAGACCTTGCTGACCAGACCGATCTCGGCTTTGGCAGCCACTCCCGGGTGGGTCCGCACGCGGTGGACCAATCCCGGCAGGTCGGCTGGCATTCGCGCTCCCCTCGGATCCGTCCTTGCACTAAAGTGTAGGGATATCTATCATAGCGTTCATGCCGAGGCCCGACTTCCTCGACCTGCCGGCCAGGGCGACCAAGCCGCGCGGCATCGGCATCAGCCACGTCCTGGACCGGGGCATCCCGCTGGCGCAGTCGGCGGACCTGCTGGCGATGAGCGGGACCTACATCGACGTGTGGAAGCTGGGCTGGGGCGTTTCCTACCTGGACCCCACCCTGCCCGGCAAGCTCGAGCTGCTGGACCGGCACGGCGTTCTGGCCTCGCCGGGCGGCACGCTGCTGGAGATCGCCTGGGCGCAGGGCCGGGCGGTGGAGTTCCTCGGCTGGGCCCGCGGCTGCGGGTTCCCGTGCGTGGAGGTGTCGGCCGGCACGGTGGCCATGGACCAGGCCGCCAAGCGGGAGCTGATCGCCGAGGCTGCCCGGCACTTCATCGTGCTGGCCGAGGTGGGCCCGAAGGACCCGGGCGTGCAGCTGACGCCCGCGCAGTGGGCGCAGGCGCTGGCCGACGACCTGGAGGCCGGCGCCACCTGGGTGCTGGCCGAGGGCCGCGCCAGCGGCACCGCCGGCATCTACGCCCCCTCCGGCGCGGTGCGCGAGGACCTGATCGACGCCCTGGTCTCGGTAGCCGGCCCGGACTTCCTCGTCTTCGAGGCTCCCCGGGAGCAGCAGCAGGCGTGGTTCATCCGCAGTTTCGGCCCCGACGTGAACCTGGCCAACGTGCCCCCGGCCGACGTGCTGGGGCTGGAGACCCTCCGGCTCTCGCTGCGGTCCGACACCTACGGGGCCTGGTCACCGGGTCCGCTGCCTGCGCATCGGACCTGACGTTGAACCTGGTTCCCTCGCAGCACCGCAACGTCAGCGTGGCTGACGTGCCGGTGGCCCTCGACGAGGAAAGCCTGCGCGCCCACCTGCTGGGCCGGCCGGTCTACCGGCGGACCAGGTACCTGGTCGTCCGGCGCGGCGAGGCCAGCGCGGTGGTGGAGGTCGGCAAGGAGTCGGAGCTGCCGCTGTTCTCCCCCATCATCGAGACGTCGGTGATTGCCCGCACGGACGAGACCGCGTTCGTCGACGCGCCCGAGACCGACACCGCCGTGCCCACCCAGATGGCCCGGGTCGCGGCCCGGCAGGCACCCGGCGCCCGGTGCGTGATCGTGCGCGGCCGCTACGGCCACGTGAGCTTCATCCTCGAGCCAGCCCCGATCCGGATCGGGGTGGTGGAGGTCGTGCCGCCGTGGCCGCCCAAGCTGGCCGACCAGCTGAGCCGCGTCATCGAGCTGGCCGAGGACCTGCCGCCTGTCGAACTCGTCCCGCACCTGGTGGACCTGGACGAGCTGGCCGCAACCCGGCCCGCGGAGCACTACCTGTTCCCGTGCCGGGCCGGGCAGCCGGCCCAGGACCAGGCCCGCGCCGCGGCCGGAGTCTCTTACCTGGACGAGATCCCCGAGCGGGCGCCGTGGACGCTGGTCGGGTGCGCCCGGTCCAGGTCCATCCACGACTGGTTCTACGGCGGCGACGTGCCGATGGTGGACATGTGCCCGCGCAGGCTGGCCGAGACCGGCCGGGCGGTGACCGGCGACGGCGAGCAGGCCGGCTCGGTGCTGGTGATCACCAAGTGCTGCCTGCTGGAAGATCGGGTCAGCAGCAAATCGGGCCTGGTGGTGCTGCCCTGGGGCGCCAGCCTGGCCCAGATCCGGGAGGGGTTGCGGTTGGCCGTGACCGCCGGGCAGCCCGCGGACCCGGTCCCCCAATGACCACCCGGATCACCGACTCGGCCCTCTACCAGCACCTATGGGGGACGCCCGAATCCAGGGACGTGCTCGGCGAGGAGGGCCGCTTGCGGGGATGGCTGGAGGTGATCGTCGCGCTGGCCCAGGCCCAGGCCGCCACGGGTGTGATCCCGGCCAGCGCCGCCCGCCTGATCGCCGGGCACGCGCGGCCCGGCCGGCTCGACCTGGGATATGCGGCCGAGCAGACCCGGCAGACCTCCCACTC
>JASHYW010000167.1 GCA_030042885.1 Streptosporangiaceae bacterium
AGCTAGCCGACATCCATGTCTTCGCCCAGCACATCGAGCGGACGGAGGCGCTGGTCAGCGCCCTGGAGCCGTTCGACGTCATCGTGGCGATGCGGGAGCGGACGGCGTTCGACGCCGAGCGTCTTGGCCAGCTTCCGCGGCTGCGGCTGCTGGTCACGACGGGCATGGCGAATGCGTCGATCGACCTGGCCGCGGCCGCCGCGCGCGGGGTCACCGTGTGCGGCACGGGCGGTGTCGGTACTTCCACGGCGGAGCTGACCTGGGGGCTCATCCTCGCGCTGGTCCGGCACATACCCGAGGAAGACCGGCGGATGAAGACGGCCGGGCGGGCCGGAGGAGCCGCGCTGCCCGTCAGCGGCGGCTGGCAGCAGACGGTCGGCGTCGACCTGCACGGCAAGCGGCTCGGCGTCGTCGGTCTCGGCCACCAGGGCCGTAAGGTGGCCGACATCGGCCGGGCGTTCGGCATGAAGGTGGTCGCCTGGAGCCAGAACCTGGATCCCGAGCATGCGCACAAGGCGCACGTCAGGGCGGTCAGCAAGGAGGAACTGTTCGCCTCCTCGGACATCGTGACCGTGCACTACAAGCTGGGGCCGCGCAGTGTCGGGCTGGTCGGCGCGGCCGAACTGGACCTGATGAAGCCGTCCGCCTACCTGGTGAACACCTCGCGCGGGCCCATCGTGGACGCCGCGGCGCTGCTGGCCGCGCTGCGTTCGGGGTCGATCGCGGGCGCCGCGCTCGACGTGTACGACGTCGAGCCGCTGCCGCTGTCCTCCCCGTTGCGGTCCGCGCCGAACGTGGTGCTCACCCCGCACCTCGGCTACGTCACCGAGGATGGCTACCGGGTCTTCTACGGCGAAGCCGCGGAGGACATCGTGGCGTTCGCCAAGGGCTCGCCGGTGCGGGTGCTTTCGGCGTTACGGTTTGTCTGCGGATCGCGGGGGGCTAGGCTTCGATGACTACGGGGATGATCATGGGGCGGCGGCGGTAGTTGTCGCTGACCCACTTGCCGACGATGCGGCGGGCGAGCTGGCTGATCTGGTGCGCGTCGCTGATGCCGTCAGCGGCGGCCATGGCCAGCGCCTCCTCGATCTTGGGCAGCACCTCGCCGAACGCCGCGTCGTCGATGTCTGAACCGCGGGCGTGGATCTCGGGGCCGGCCACCATCTTGCCGGAGCTGGCGTCGACGACGATGACCACCGACACGAAGCCTTCGTCGCCGAGGATGCGGCGGTCTTTCAGCTGGGACTCGGTGACGCCGCCCACGGTGAGCCCGTCGACGTAGACGTACCCGCAGGGCACGGCTCCGGTCACGCGCGCCTGCCCGCCGACCAGGTCCACGACGACGCCATCCTCGGCGATCACGATGTTGCGGTCGGGCACGCCGGCCAGCGAGGCCAGCCGTGCGTGGGCCCGCAGATGCCGCCACTCGCCGTGCACCGGCATGAAGTTGCGCGGCCGGACCAGGTTCAGCACGTAGAGCAGCTCGCCGGCCGGCGCGTGCCCCGACACGTGCACGAGAGCGGAGCCCTTGTGCACGACGCGCGCGCCGAGCCTGGTGAGCCCGTTGATCACCCGGTACACCGCGGTCTCGTTGCCCGGGATCAGCGAGGAGGCGAGGATCACCGTGTCCCCGGCGGCGATCCGGATGGGATGGTCGCGGCCGGCCATCCGGGACAGCGCCGACATCGGCTCGCCCTGCGAGCCGGTGGAGATCAGCACCACGTCGCCGGGCGGCATCTCCTCGGCCTCGCGCGGCTCGACCAGGAGCCCGCCGGGCACCAGGAGGTAGCCCAGCTCGCGCGCGACGCCCATGTTCCGCACCATCGACCGGCCGACGAAGGCGACCTTGCGCCGGTGCTTCACGGCGGCGTCAAGGACCTGCTGCACCCGGTGCACGTGCGAGGCGAAGCAGGCCACGATGATGCGCTGCTCGGTGCTGGCGAAGATCTCGTCGAGCACCGGCGCGATGTCGCGCTCCGAGGTCACCACGCCGGGGACTTCGGCGTTGGTCGAGTCGGCCATCAGCAGGTCGACGCCCTCGGTGCCGAGCCGCGCGAACCCGGCCAGGTCGGTGAGCCTGCCGTCCAGCGGCAGCTGGTCCATCTTGAAGTCGCCGGTGTGCAGCACCAGGCCGGCCGGGGTGCGGATGGCCACGGCGAGCGCGTCCGGGATCGAGTGGTTGACGGCGAGGAACTCGCACTCGAACGGCCCGAACGAGCTGCGGTCCGTCTCGGCGACCTCGACCGTGACCGGGTCCACGCGGTGTTCGGACAGCTTGCTGCGGACCAGGGCCAGGGTCAGCCTCGAGCCCACCAGCGGGATGTCCGCGCGCTCCCTGAGCAGGTAGGGGATGGCGCCGATGTGGTCCTCGTGGGCGTGCGTGAGGACGAGCGCCTCGACCTGGTCCAGCCTGTCCTCGAGGTAGCCGAAGTCGGGCAGGATCAGGTCCACGCCGGGCTGGTCGGGATCGGGGAACAGCACGCCGCAGTCCACCACGAGCGGGCGGCCGCCGTACTCGAAGACCGTCATGTTCCGGCCGATCTCGCCGAGCCCGCCGAGGGCCACGATGCGCAGGCCCCCCGGTGTCAGTGCGGGAGGCGGGCCGAGATCGGGGTGCGGGTGGCTCACGCGCCGGTCTCCGCCGGTCTGCTCACCCGGGTGTCCCCGGCAGCTTCACGCCGCCCGCGGTGAGGTCCAGGACCAGCTGGTGCCGTTCGGCTACGGTGGCGGCCAGCAGCGGGAGCCGCACCGCCCCGCCCGGCTGGCCGAGCAGATCCAGCGCGGCCTTGGTCATCACCGCGCCCTGGTTGCGGAACAGCCCGTCGTACACCGGGATCAGCTCGTAGTGGATCTGCCGGGCGCGGCTGACGTCGCCCGCGCCGAACGCGTCGATCATCTCGTGCAGCCTGTCCCCCACGACGTGGCCGACCACGCTGATGAAACCGACGGCGCCGAGGGAAAGCCAGGGCAGGTTCAGCATGTCGGTGCCGCAGTAATAAATAAGGTCGGTTGCGGCCAGCACGTGCAAGGTGGCGCCCGGGGTGTCCTTGGCGTCCTTGACGCCGATGATCCTGGGATGAGCGGCCAGCCGGATCAGGGTCTCGGTGGCCACTGCGGCGCCGGTCCGGCCCGGGATGTCGTAGATGAGCATGGGCAGGCCGGTGGCGTCGGCGACCGCGGTGAAGTGGGCCTCCAGGGCCGGCTGCGGCGGCTTGTTGTAATAGGGCGTCACGACCAGCAGGCCGTGCACCCCGGCTCGTTCGGCCGCCCGGGCCAGCTCGATGGTGTGCGCGGTGACGTTGGTGCCGACCCCGGCCACCACCTTGGCCCGGGTGCCCACCGTCTCGAGGACCACCCGGAGCAGGCGTTCCTTCTCGGCATCGGTGGTGGTCGGCGCCTCCCCGGTGGTGCCGTTCACCACCAGCCCGTCATTGCGCATGTCGGTGACGAGGTAGTGGGCGAGGCGGGCCGCCCCGTCGTAGTCAACGGCCCCTTCGGGGGTCATGGGGGTGATCATCGCCGTGACCATCCGGCCGAACGGCGCGGTGCTCGTCGTCATACCCGAACGCTACCCGCAACAACGTGCGCCGAGTAGCCGGCATCCGGAGCGTTATCCAG
>JASHYW010000168.1 GCA_030042885.1 Streptosporangiaceae bacterium
CCGCCGACGATCGGGCCGATCGCGGCCCCGATGCCGGTCGTGGCGGCCCACAGGCCGATCGCCCGCTGCCGCTCGGCCGTGTCGGTGAAGATAGCGGTGATCAAAGACAGCGTGGACGGCATCATGAACGCTCCGCCGATGCCCATGCCGGCACGTGCCGCGATCAGCATTCCCACCGACCCGGAGTAGGCTGCCCATACCGACCCGGCGGCGAATATCACCAGGCCAGCGAGGAACACCCTCTTCCGGCCGGAACGGTCGGCGAGGCTGCCCACGGCCAGCAGCAGCCCGGCGAAGACGATGACGTAAGCATCGACGATCCACTGCAGTCCGGTCGTCGACGCGTTCAGGTCGCGCTCGATGGTGGGCAGCGCGACGTTCAGCACCGTGACGTCCAGCGTGACCATCACCAGTGTCACGCAGAGCACCGCGAGCGCGAACCACCGGGTCGGCGGCGATCCCGGCCTGTCAGTGGAGCCGGCTGGAACCCGGTGCAGACGGGTCGTCATGAATCCCACGCAATACCCCGAAGTTACCCAGCGGTAGAGGAGAACGTCCCGCGCTCCTGCGCTGGCGGCGAAGGCGCTACCGGATCACCAGGCAGAATGGGTGGCCGGCCGGATCGCGGTAGACCCGCCAGCCGACCGGCTCGCCGTCCGGCCGGGGCCGGGGCGACACGTGCTCGGCGATCGCCACCGCGCCCGCGGCGACGACCCGGCCGTGCGCCGTCGGCAGGTCCTCGACCAGGACGTCGAAGTGAACCCGGAGCGTGTCCTCCGCCGCAGGAGCGCTGCTGGCCTGGAAGGAGAGCCGCTGGCCGTGCGGGGGTGGCTCCAGCGTGACCCATCCCGGGTACCACTCCACCGGGGTACCGCCGAGCAGGCCAGCCCAGAACCGCGCGAGCGCCCATGGCTCGGGGCAGTCAAGGACCACTTCCCTGATCCAGCCGATCGCCGCCTCTTCGCTCATCCGATCATCATGGCTCAGGCGTCGTCGACGGCGGCCATCCGCGGATCGGGCTAGCGTACGGGGGCCGGGACGCGGCGGGCTAGCGAGCCGGGGCCTGGACGTGGCGGGCTAGTTCGGACTGTCCTGCGGCGCGCATGGCGGCCAGGGGGGCGGGGGCGAGGCCGGTCATAAGCTCGACCTGCCGGGCGGCTTGGTGAAGGAGAAGGTCGAAGCCGCTGATCGCAATGGCGCCCCACTGGGACGCGGCCTGGGCCAGGGTGGTCGGCCAGGGGTGGTACACGACGTCGAGCACGGCGCTGGGCTGAGAGCGTTGGACCCAGGACCGTTCGGCATAAAAATCGGCGGCGTCGGCCGGGACGGTGGAAACCAGCAGGTGGCCGTCGCGGACCTCGGAACCGAACGGGCGTAGCTCGACCGTCATGCCCAGCCGGCGCGCGGCAGCCAGCAGGCCACCGGCGCGGGCCTGATCGCGGACCTGGACCACCGCCATCGAAAGGCCGACCGCGCGCAGCGCGGCGAGGGCGGCGCAGGCGGTCGCGCCGGCGCCGAGGATGGTGGCGCTGGCCGGGGAGCTCACCCCGGCCTCGGCCAGGGCCGCCACCATGCCCGGGACGTCGGTGTTGTACCCGTGCCGCTGCCCGTCGGCAAAGACGACGGTGTTGGCGCCGCCGACGTCGGCGGCCAGCGGCTCGGTGCGGTCCAGCAATGGCAGCACCGCCCGCTTCAACGGCATGGTCAGCGACAGCCCGGCCCATGAGCCGTCGCGGGAGGCGATCAGGCCGGGCAGCCGGGCCTCGTCGCACTCGATCGCGTCGTAAGTCCAGCCGTCCAGGCCCAGTGCGGCGTACGCGGCCCTGTGCAGCGCCGGCGACAGCGAATGAGCGATCGGCGAGCCCAGGACGGCAGCCCGTGACGCGGCAGGCACCCCTTAGCCCTGACCCAGGTTGTGCTCGAGTTCGGCCCGGTACTGCTGGAACTGCGCCTCGCTCGAGGTGAACAGGGTCTCGCCGGTCTTCGGGTTCACGGTCACGAAGTACAGCCAGTTGCCGGGGGCCGGGTGCAGGACGGCCTGGATCGCCGCGTTCCCCGGGTTGTCGATCGGGCCGGGCGTCAGGCCCTTGTGCTTGTAGGTGTTGTACGGCGAGTCGCTGTTGAGCTGGGCGTCGCTGGCCACGATGCCGTAGGCGTTCAGCCCGTACAGCACCGTGCTGTCCAGTTGCAGCGGCATGCCCTGGGCCAGCCGGTTGTAGATCACCCGGGCGATCTTCGGGTAGTCGGACAGCCTGCCGCCCTCGGCTTGCACCAGGCTGGCCATGATGATCACCTGGCTTTCGGTCAGGCGCACCTGCCGGGCGGCCGCGGGCAGGCTGACCGCCGCCGCTTCCTGGTCGAACCGCTGCACCATGCCGGCCAGCACGTCGAGCGCGGTCTCGTGCGGCAGTACCTCGTAGGTGGCCGGGAACAGGTAGCCCTCGGGCTTACCGTCCGCGTAGGCGGGCAGGTTGAGCTGAGCCGGGTCCTTGAGGACCTGGTTGTAGCCGCTGGCCGCGATGCCGGACTTGGCGCCGAGCCAGGCCACGATCTGGCTGAGCCGCCAGCCCTCCGGGATCGTGACCGTGACCTGCACGAGGTTCTTCGGGTCGAGCAGCAGTGCGTAGGCCAGCGACGCCTTCATGTGCTTGCGCATGCCGTAGAAGCCGGGCAGCAGGCCGTCCGGTTTCGAGCTGTGCTCGGCGGCCAGGACGAACGCGCGAGCGCTGGCCACCACGCCGAGTTGCTGCAGCTTCGGCCCGAGGCTGGTCGGCGTGTCGCCCGAGCTGACCTGGACCACGACGTAGCCCGTGCCCGGTCCGGAGTAGTCGGCCGGGTGGTATTTGCTCATGTAGAAGCTGTAGGCGTAGGCACCGCCGACCGCCACCGGGATGAGGATGATCAGCAAGGCCACCAGGGGCGCGATCCAGCGCAACCTACGGCGCCTGGGACCACGTGGCCCCCCGGGATCGCGGCCGCGGGAACCTGACCGGCGCGCGGCCCTGCGCCGGGCCCCGCGGCCGCCCTGGTCGCCGTCGTCGCCATAGTCGGCGAAGCCCGGGACGAACCGCTCGCCGGTGTCGTAGCCATCATCGTCCTCGTACTGGCTGTAGAAATCAGGGCCGTCGTCCTGGTCGCCGGATTCAGGATCGTCGTACTGGGCGTCGTCATCCCGACCGCCCTCCTGGCCCGGCGAGTAGAACTCGCCTCCACCCAGCCCGCGGGGGTCGCCGTCGTAGCTGGCCGGCATGGGCCCGCCTGGATGCCAGCCGGTCGCCTCGGGGCGGGACAGCCGCTCGGTCCGGCGCCAGGGCGAGTCCTCGGCGCGCCGCCGGTCGGCGGACCGCGGGTCGGCAGGCCAGGGCTCGTGATGCACCGGCTCATACCCGGGCGGCAGCGGCCGCTGGAACCCCTGGGCGCCCTGCGGAGCCTGCGGGCCGGGCAAGCCCGGGGGGACGGGCAGCCAGCCGCCTCCGTTGTCGCTCATGCGCGGGCTCCCGTCACGAGCTGTCCGGGGGGGCGGCCGGTGGCGCGTTCGGCGTCCAGGGCGGCTTGCAGCAGAACGGCGGCGGCCGCTGCGTCGACGACCTGGCGACGGGCGCGGGAATCCTTCCCGCCGCGGCGCAGCGCGTCGTGCGCCTCGGTGGTGGTGAAGCGCTCATCCACGAGCCGCACCGGGATGGGCGCGAGCCGGGCGGCCAGGTCCGCGGCGAAGCGCCGCGCGGTGGCCGCGGCGGTGCCTTCCCGGCCGGACAGCGAAGTCGGCAGGCCGACGATGACCTCGATCGCGTCCGCGCTGGCGGTCAGCCGGGCCAGTTCGTCCAGCTCGCCTGGCCCGGTGCGGACGACGGCCAGCGGACTGGCCAGGACGCCGCCCGGATCGCTGCGGGCGACCCCGACCCGAACCGAGCCCACGTCGACCGCCAGGCGCACGCCCTGCCTCACCGGCACGGTACCGCTCCGGGCGCCCGGGCTGGCCGGGGCGGAGGGGCTGGCCGGGGCGCAGGGGCTGGCCGGGGCGGAACGGCTGGGCGGGGCGGAACGGCTGGCCGGGGCGCAGGGGCTGGCCGGGCCGACCGGAGCGGAGGGGCCGACCGAGGCGGAAGGGCCGACCGAGGCGGAAGGGCCGACCGAGGCGGAGGGGCCGACCGAGGCGGAGGGGCTGGCCGGGAGGAGCGGGCTGGCCGTGGCGGGGACGGCGAAGGGAGCGAGGGACCAGCGGGCGTGCCTGGTCGCAGCGGGCCCACGAGTCCATGCCCCGGCAGGGCGCGTCCTGGACCCGACGACCCCGCAAGGGCGAAGCGGCATGGCCATACGTTACCCAGCCGGCCCTTATATGTCTCGCAAAGCGGCACGGACCGCATCAAACGCCTCATCGATCACGTCCGGACGGATCCCAGAACCAGCGGCGGTCGGTGTCAGCGGGGCGCCGCCGCCCTGGGCGACATCCGGCCTGCCGCCACCGCCGCCGCCGAGTGCTCTGGCGGCCACCCCGACCAGGATGCCGGCCGACAGGCCTGCGCTGCGGCCCGCCTCGTTGACCGCGATCACCACCACCGGCCGGTCTGCAGGCACGCCGACGATCACGACCGCCGCGGGTCGGCCGTACGGCACCCGGCCGCGCACGTCGAGCGCGAGCCTGCGGATATCGTCAGGTTCGGTCCCGTCGGGCACGCGGTGCGCGACCAGGGCCGTCCCGCCGATGTCCTCCGCGCCTGCGGCGATCTGTTCGGCCGATTCCAGCAGCCGGGCGGCCCGCAGCCGCTGCAGTTCCCGCTCGGCATCCCTGAGCCTGGCCAGCATGCTGGAAATGCGCTCTGGCAGCTGGTCGCGAGGCGCCTTGAGCTGCTCGCTGAGCTGGTTGACCAGCACGCTCTCCCTGGCCAGGAAGCGGAACGCGTCCAGGCCCACGAACGCCTCGATCCGGCGCACGCCCGAGCCGATGGACGCCTCGCCCAGGATCTTCACCAAGCCGAGCTGGCCTGACCTGGCCACGTGCGTGCCGCCGCACAGCTCCCGCGAGTAGTCGCCGACCTCCACCACCCGGACCCGGTCGCCGTACTTCTCGCCGAACAGCGCCAGCGCGCCCATCTCGCGGGCCTCCTCCTGCG
>JASHYW010000024.1 GCA_030042885.1 Streptosporangiaceae bacterium
GCCTCGGGGTTCCCGATGATGTGGGCGGCCACCGGCCTGCCGCTGCCGCAGCTCATCGACCGGATCATCCAGACCGCCCTGCGCAAGCGCCCCGGCCCGCGCCCCTGAGCCCGCCCCGTTGGCGAGGCTTCAGCTACTTCTTGCCGGTTTCCTTCCCGGCGTTGACCAGGGCCTTGAAGTCGGCACCCGGGCGGAACCTCGGCACCGAGGACGCCGGCACCTGAATGGCCGCCCCGGTGGCCGGGTTGCGGGCGGTGCGAGCCGGGCGCTCGCTCTTCTCGAACACGCCGAACCCGGTGATGGACACCTTCTCGCCGTTCGCCACGGCCGACTGGATGGTCTCGAGCACCGAGTTCACGGCTTCGGTCGCGGCTTTCTTGCTCCCCAGCCGTCCCGAGATCGCGTCGATCAGCTCACCCTTGTTCATGTTCACTCCCGCGTTCCCCCACCGGTCGCGCGCTCCTGAGCGGGATCGCGACCTCTGACCTGCCCGAAAGTAGGCGATCCGGCGCCGCGGCACAATAACCTCGGCCACATTGGTCCTCATGTCAGCCGATATCACCATGTGAGCAACCCGCCCAGCACACAAAGTAGCCATCTAACAGATATCGGCTACCTAGCGCGTACCCTGCGGTCAGGCCGTCCGCTGGCCGCCCCAGGGCTCAGGGCTGAGCGGGCGGGTCAGCTGGTGACGGGGAGCCAGGCGGGGCGAGAGTGCTCGAAGGCGGTGATCTCGTCGGCGTGGCGCAACGTCAGGCCGATGTCATCGAGCCCTTCCATCAGCCGCCAGCGGGTGTAGTCGTCGATCTCGAACGAGGCCCTGATGCCCGCCGTGTCGGCCCGCACCTCGCGGCGGCCGAGGTCCACGGTGACCTCGGTGCCTGGGTCGGCCTCGACGGCGTCCTGCAGGGCAGCGGTCGTGGCCTCCGGCAGGATCACCGGCAGCAGGCCCGCCTTGGTCGCGTTGGTGCGGAATATGTCACCGAACCGGGGTGCGATCACCGCGCGGAAGCCGTAGTCGGTCAGCGCCCAGACCGCGTGCTCGCGTGATGACCCGGTGCCGAAATCCGTGCCCGCGACCAGGATCGTCGCGCCCGCGTACTGCGGCTGGTTGAGCACGAACGACGGATCCTCGCGCCAGGCGGCGAACAAGCCGTCGCCGAACCCGGTCCGGCTCACCCGCTTGAGGTACTCGGCCGGGATGATCTGGTCGGTGTCCACGTTGGTCCGGCGTAGCGGCACCGCGCGGCCGGTGTGGCTGGTGAACGGTTCCATCGGAGCTGTCTCCTGTCAGGTCGGCCGGCGCTCTACAAATCGGCTGGCGAGGCGAGGTGGCCGGTCACCGCGGTGGCGGCGGCGACCGCGGGCGACACCAGGTGGGTGCGGCCGCCCTTGCCCTGGCGGCCTTCGAAGTTCCGGTTGGAGGTCGACGCGCTGCGTTCGCCGGGGCTGAGCTTGTCCGGGTTCATGCCCAGGCACATGGAGCAGCCTGCCGCCCGCCACTGCGCCCCGGCCGCGGTGAACACCGCGTCCAGCCCTTCGGCTTCGGCCTGGGCGCGGACCTGCATGGAGCCGGGCACGACCAGCATCCGGACCGACGGCGCGAGCTTCCGGCCGCGCAGCACCGAGGCGGCCGCGCGCAGGTCCTCGAGCCTGCCGTTGGTGCACGAGCCGAGGAACACCGTGTCCACGGCGATGTCGCGCAGCGGCGTGCCCGGGGTCAGGTCCATGTAGGCCAGCGCGCGCGATGCGGCGGCCCGCTCGTCCGGGTCGGGGAGCGAGGACGGGTCAGGCACCGAGCCCCCCAACGGCAGCGCCTGGGCCGGGTTCGTGCCCCAGGTCACGTACGGCGTCAGCGACCCGGCGTCCAGCGTGACCTCGTGGTCGAACACCGCGTCCTCGTCGCCCGGCAGCGACCGCCAGTAGTCCAGCGCCTTCTCCCACGCCGCCCCGGCCGGCGCGTGCGGCCGGCCCTCGAGGTACGCGAAGGTCACGTCGTCCGGAGCCACCAGCCCGGCCCGGGCACCGGCCTCGATGGACATGTTGCACACGGTCAGGCGGCCTTCCATGGACAGCGCGCGCACCGCGGATCCCCGGTACTCGACCACGTAGCCCTGGCCGCCGCCGGTGCCGATCCGGGCGATGATGGCCAGGATCAGGTCTTTGGGTGTCACCCCGTCCGGCAGCGTGCCGTTCACCGTGATCGCCATCATCCTGGGCCGCTGCTGCGGCAGCGTCTGGGTGGCCAGCACGTGCTCCACCTCGCTGGTCCCGATGCCGAACGCCAGCGCGCCGAACGCGCCGTGGGTGGAGGTGTGCGAGTCACCGCAGACGATGGTCAGGCCCGGCTGGGTCAGCCCGAGCTGCGGGCCGATGACGTGCACGATGCCCTGGCCCGCGTCGCCCATGGGGTACAGCCGGATGCCGAACTCCGCGCAGTTCTTGCGCAGCGCCTCGACCTGCGTGCGCGACACCGGGTCGGTCACCGGGCTGCCCGGGCCGAAGAGGGGGATGGGGGAGGCGGACGGGGGCACGCCGGGACCGGTGATGCCGGTCGTCGGCACGTTGTGGTCCTCGGTGGCGATGGTCAGCTCCGGGCGGCGCACCGTGCGGCCGGCCGCCCGCAGCCCGTCGAAGGCCTGCGGGCTGGTCACCTCGTGGACCAGGTGAAGGTCGATATAGAGCAGGTCGGGCTCGCCCCTTGAATCCCTCAAACCTTCCGCGCTGCGCACCACGTGGGCGTCCCAGATCTTCTCGGCGAGCGTACGGCCCATCACGCTCTCTCCCTTCGCTTGCGTCTCGCATTTCGAGACGGCAATATTCAGAACATGAACAACTCTAGCGGAGTCGGCGTCCTCGATAAGACCGTTTCTGTACTGTCCGCGCTGGAAAACGGGCCGGCCTCGCTGGCCCAGCTGGTCAAGGCGACGGGCCTGGCCCGGCCGACCGTGCACCGGATCGCGGTCGCGCTGGAGACCCACCGGATGCTGGCCCGCGACGCGCAGGGCCGGTTCGTGCTCGGCCCGAGGATCGGCGAGCTGGCCGCCGCGGCCGGCGAGGACCGGCTGCTGGCCATCGCCCAGCCCGTCCTCGCCCAGCTCAGGGACGTGACCGGAGAGAGCGCGCAGCTGTACCGGCCGCACGCCGACACGCGCATCTGCGTGGCGGCGGCCGAGCGGACCAGCGGGCTGCGGGACACCGTCCCGGTCGGCGCCGCGCTGCCGATGACCGCGGGCTCGGCCGCTCAGGTGCTGCTGGCCTGGGAAGAGGGCAGCCGCATGCACCGCGGCTTGCGTGGCGCGAAGTTCACCGCGACCACGCTGGCCCAGGTCCGCAGGCGCGGCTGGGCCGCCACCGCCGCCGAGCGCGAGCCCGGCGTCGCGTCGGTGTCGGCGCCGGTACGCGGGCCCGGCGGCCGGGTCCTGGCCGCGGTCTCGGTATCCGGACCCATCGAGCGCCTGACCAGGTCACCGGGTCGGCTGCACGCCGGAGCCGTCGTCGCCGCCGGGGAGAAAATCAGCAGGCTGCTGCGGGCGGAGGCAGTGTTATCCCGGGGGGACGGCCCCCTGGAACCCCCCGCAGCCCGCTGCGGTCCCCCCCACCCACCTTCCCAGCCCCCTGCATCTGCGCGGCCGGAAGGGCTCTGCTTGCTCCCGCGAGCCCACCCCAGGCCCCTTCGCGAGCCGTGCGATAGGGACGTAAGGCCCGTAGGACCGCGGCGCAGGGCCCTATCGGTTACCGGCATGATGGATATGGTCTAAGACCGGCAGAACCAAGTGGATACGAGGTCGCGTGAAATGAAGGCAGCTGTCGTCAAGGAGACCGCACCGGGCGAGCGCCGGGTGGCCCTGGTGCCGGACGCGCTGGCCAAGCTGCGTCCCGCCGGGATCGACGTGCTGGTGGAGCGGGGCGCCGGCGAGGGCGCCTGGTTCACCGATTCGGCCTACGCGGAGGCGGGCGCTACCATCGTCGGCACCGCCGAGCTGTTCGCGGCCGCCGATGTGGTGCTCACCGTCACCAAGCCGTCGGCGGCGCAGGTCGACCGGCTCAGCAAGGGCCAGGCGATCATCGGCATGCTGGCTCCGCTCACCGACCCGGAACTGGCCGCCGGGCTGGCCGCCAAGGGCGTGACCGCGATCAGCCTGGACGGGCTGCCGCGCACCCTGTCCCGGGCCCAGCCGATGGACGCCCTGACCTCCCAGGCGAACGTGGCCGGCTACAAGGCCGCCCTGATCGCCGCGGCCGCGTACGGCAGGTTCTTCCCGCTGCTGATCACTGCTGCGGGCACCGCCCCGCCGGCCAAGGTCCTGGTGCTCGGCGCGGGCGTGGCCGGCCTGCAGGCGATCGG
>JASHYW010000169.1 GCA_030042885.1 Streptosporangiaceae bacterium
AGCAGCCGGCGGGCGAAGTACACGTTGTACCGCCAGAAGTCGATCAGCTCGCAGGCCGCGTCGATCTCCGCCTGGTAGGGCGACTTGGACTGGCCGAGCATGGTCGCGGCGTTCAGGGTGGCGCGCCAGGGCCCGGCCAGCAGGTCGGCCGCCTTGAGGAAGATGGCGGCCCGGTCGTCGAAGCTCAGCGCCCGCCACGCCGGTGCCGCCTGCTTGGCCGCGTAGATCGCGGCGGCCACGTCCACGCTGGTGGCGTTGCCCAGCTGGCCCAGCACGTGCCGGCGGTTGTGCGGCTGGACCACGTCGATCGGCTCGCCCGTCGCCATCTGCTCCCGGCCGCCGATGGTCATGGTCAGCTCGGTCCGCTGGCCCGCGAGTTCCTTGATCTTGCTCTCCAGCACGGCTCGGTCGTGGCTGCCCGGCTGGTACTGCCGAACCGGCTCGTTGGCCGGGGTGGGGGTCCTGGAGACGGCGTCCATCACGATCGCTCCTGGCGTTCGGTTCGTCGGGGTTCGGCCGGTTTGGTCCCCCTTATCGTCGCATGCTCGGCTCGGCGGAGGCATCCTCACTCGGCCAGGCAGGACAGCTCCTGGGTGGCGTACCAGCCGAGCTCGTGGCCTTCGGCTCCGTCGACGATGAACCTGGCGTCCTCGTCGCCGGCATCGGCCGCGGCCAGCGCCTCGGCCGCGCTGCGCACGTCGGCCCCGGCTTCGGGGCCGTCCACGTGCGCCGAGGCCAGGCGCTCTATCGAGACTGCCACCTCGATCACGACCCGGCCGGGCTCTTTGTCCCGCGCGTCGGGCCTCACCTGGCCGGCTGGGATCTCGGCGGCCAGCACCACCCGCCGGGACGGCGCAGCCTGGTCATCGGCCAGCATCCGCAACGAGGCGCGGGCCGCCTCGGTCAGCGCGGCGTACTCGAGTTCCTCATCGTCCCCGCTGGCGTAGGCCTCGCGGAGCGCGGGCGTGACCGCGAACCCTGGCAGCGGGCCGGAACCGACCTGGCCAGCCCGCAGGGCCATGGCCAAGGCCGGAAGTGTCGACGGCAGGAAGACGCGCATGGTGCCCCAGAGTCTGCCACAGTCCTGACCAGACGGCTCGCTGGTCGATCCGAGCCATCCTACGGAGGTGCCGGTGGGTGCTGTGGTGCGCGAGCGCCCCGTAGTGCGCCTAGCCATGGCAAAGATCAGGGAGTATTAGGGCTTCGGGGAGTATTTGGGGCACTATAATCCCGCTTTTTCTCCCATAAGCCCGAATCCTCCCCGATAATTTCCCAGTGTCCCGCACTGATGAGCGTAAAGGTACGGGTGAGCCTAATGAGGTCAACGGGGAAGCTTTGAGGGTTGATCGGCCGTGGCCGCCGTGAGCGCGGCCATGACGGTGCCCACAGCCTCGTCCAGCGGCACGTGCTCCCACAGGTGGATCACCGTCCAGCCGGCCGCGGCGAGTGCCGCGTCGTTCGCACGGTCCCGCTCGACGTTCCGCAGCAGCTTCGGTCCCCAGTACCACTCGTTCGCCCGGGGCTTGGATCCGTGCTCCGGGCACCCGTGCCAGAAGCAGCCGTCGACGAAGACCGCCACCTTGCGCGCGGTGAACGCGATGTCTGGCCGGACCCGCTTGCCGTCCAGGTCCAGCCGGTAGTCCTTGCGGTAGCGGTAGCCGAGCCGGTACAGGGCGCGGCGCAGCGCCAGTTCCGGCTTGGTGTCCGTCCGCCTGATGGCCCGCATGTTGGCCGACCGGCCCGCGCTGGACGGATGCGGATAGTCGGCCACGGCCACAGGGTAGTCCGGTCCCGGCCGGGGCGCCCGGCGGATCAACTTGCTGGCACGCCGAGCAGGTCGTGCAGCACGGCGACCGTGCTCTCCGCCTCGGTGTGCAGCACGCCGGTCATACCGCAGCCAACCGCCGCGGCCACGTTGGCCTCCATGTCGTCGATGAAGACGCATTCGGCCGGGGCCAGGCCGAGCGCCTGCGCCGCGTGCAGGAAGATTCCTTCCTCCGGCTTCCGCATGCCGACCTCACCGGAGATCACCACGGCATCGAACAGCCCGGGGAAATCGGCACGCGGATACTCGTCGCAGCCCCAGGAATTGGACAACATGGCGGTGCGCAGGCCACCCCCGCGCAGCGCGCGGATCAGGTCGTACATGGCAGGCACGGTCACGCTGGCCGCGAACATGCGCTGCAGCAGGCCCTCGGCGGCAACCGCCCCGCCGTCGGTGCGGAACAGCCGGGCGGCGAGGATCCGCTCGAACTCCGCGGCCGGGCACTCGCCGCGCTCCAGCGCGTGGATGGGGTTCGAGCCGCCGCCGGCATCGTAGGCCTGGGACACCCATGATCGCATGACCGTGCGATAGCTGTTCCAGTCGATGTCGTCCGCCTCGATCCAGGCCCGGACGGTGGCCAGGATCGGGCTGGTCAGCACGCCACCCCAGTCCGTGATGACGCCACGGAGTTGCGTCTCAGTGCCCACGATAGTGATCTTAAGGGGACGTTTGCCGAGCGGGAAAACGGTGCGCGTCGGGCCCGCGAAGGATCGGTGACCAGGCCGGATGCGGGCGCGTCACCGGAATGTCACTGGCCTGCGATACAACAGGAGCCGCCGGAGCCTGGTGCGAACACGGCCGCCACGGGTGCGCGCGGCCGTTCGGATGCACCGGATCTGGAGGGCGGGATCATGTCA
>JASHYW010000170.1 GCA_030042885.1 Streptosporangiaceae bacterium
AGCGCGCTGGCGGCCCGGCACGCGAGCAACGGCGAGATCGCCTGGCTGATCAGGCACACGCTGATGCCGACGGCGGGCGAGGCGGCGCCGTCAGCGACCAGGCGCAGAAGGTGGGGAACGGGGGAGATCGACACGCTCTTCGAGGGCCAGGTCCACAACGGGCGGACCATGCTCGGCCTGGAGCACGTGACCGGCGAGTCGTACGCCGCCTTCATCTCGTTTGCCCGGTTTCCCGACGTGATGTCATTCCCCGACGGCGAGCCGTGGCTGCACCACGCCGATGCGCTGCCGTTCCCGGTCGAGATCAGCTCCCGGATGAAGCTCATCCCGCCCGCCAAGGCAAGCAAGGATGTCAGCCGCCGTCTGGCCCACGCCCGCGACATGGACGCGCATATCCGTGAGGCCGGCGCGGAGGCGCCGATCGCGCTGGCCGAGCAGATCGCCGCCGCGCGAATGCTCGAGCACGGTATCACCAAGGAACGCCTGCCGTTCGTCTACGGCTGGCACCGGCTCATCGTGACCGCTCCGGGCCGGGACCTGTGCGTCCGCCGGGTGGAGGCGGTCATCGAGCACTACCGCGACATCGGGATCGACGTGGTCAACTCGACCGGGGACCAGTTCTCGCTGCTGTGCGAATCGCTGCCCGGCGAGCGGATCCGGCTCAACTCCTACGTGCAGCGCCAGCCGCTGTACACGATCGCTGGCGGCATGCCGACCGCGACCGTCGAGCTCGGCGACCGCCCCGACGCCGGGGCCGGCTGGATCGGGCCGTACATCGGCGAGACTCTCGGCCGGGCCCGGTCCATCGTGCACTTCGACCCGCTGCTCGCGGCGGCGCGCAACCGGCCGACCGCGATCGCCATCACCGGCGAGCCCGGCGGCGGCAAGACCACGCTGGCCATGCTGCTCATCTACCAGCTGGCCCTGCGCGGCGCGACCGTCGCGGTCATCGATCCGAAGGGTGACGCGGAATCGCTGGTGGAGTACCTGAAGCGGCAGGGCCGTAAGGCGCGGGTGCTGCCGCTCGGCGCGGCCGCTCCCGGCCTGCTCGACCCGTTCTCCTTCGGCGTTGACCTGGCCGAGAAACGGACGATGGCCACCGAGACGCTGCGGCTGCTGCTGCCGAGGATGAGCGAGGAGCGCGAGAGCGCCATGATCCAGGCGGTCGGCGCGGTGGCCGGGACCGAACGGCCCAGCCTCGGCAAGGTCATCAGGCACCTGGAGCAGGCCGACGATCCGGCCTGGAAGAACACCGGCGCGGTCATGCGGTCGATCTCCGAGATGCGCCTGGCCCGGCTGTGCTTCGCTCCCTCGGTGGGCCAGCAGATCGATGCGGAGGGCTGGACCACGGTGTTCACGCTGGCCGGGCTGACGCTGCCGGACACCGCCGTCAGCCGGGACGACTACTCCTACGAGCAGCGGCTGTCGGTCGCCCTGCTCTACCTGGTGTCCCAGTTCGCCCGCAAGCTGCTGAACGGCATCGACCGCACCGCGCCGAAGGCCATCTTCCTGGACGAGGCGTGGGCGATCACCTCCACCCCCGAGGGCGCCAAGCTGGTGCCCGAGGTGTCGCGGATGGGCCGGTCACGCAACACCGCGCTGATCCTGGTCTCGCAGAACGCCGGCGACCTGCTGAACGAGCAGGTGACCAACTGCCTGTCCAGCGTCTTCGCGTTCCGCTCGACCGAGCGCGGCGAGGTGGCGAACGTCATGTCGCTGCTCGGGGTCGCGCCGTCCGATGAGCACAAGGCCGTGCTCCGCGCGCTCGGAAACGGCGAGTGCATCTTCCGCGACCTGGACGACCGGGCCGGCCGCATCGGGATCGACCTGGTCTCCGGCGAGCTGCGGGACTGGATCGATACCAACCCCACCCGGGTTCGCGGGTCCAGGGGCAGCCAGCCCAGACCCTCGAACCCGGGGGATGCCGGCCCCTCTGGCGCGGACGCGCCACCCCCGCCCCCGGCCAGCACGGCGGCCGGCTCCTCGGTAGTCAGCACGCCGGCGGCCGAAGCGTCGCCGTGAACGCAGAAACCGGAGCTCCCCCGATGGTTGTCACGCCCGCCCCGTTCCGGCGTCGCGCGCAGGAGCGTGACGTCGCCAGGACGCGAGGCCGCCGCGCCGTGCGCTGGGCCGTGCAGGCGCTGCTGATCGCCGGGGCGTTGCTCGCGATCGGCAGTCCCGCGCTCGCGGCTACTCACCCCGGGGCTGTGCCCCCCAAGGCAACACAGGCAACACTTACCGAGGCGGTCACGCCCGCCGCGCCCGGGGGAGTCTGCCAGGTGCCGGGCATCGGTGATATCGGCGGGCTGGTCGGGCTGTGCTCGGCAGGCTCAAGCGGGATTGTCGGCGACCTGAACAACATCTGCGAGCCCTCGCTGCCCCAGCCCGAGCAGGCCACCGGCGGCATCGACGCGATGATCGAGCCGCCCGCCGCCGCCTCCGGCGGGAAGACGCTGTACGACAACTACGGGATCGCCGGCCAGTTCTGGGCCGCCCATGGCCTGCAGTGCTCCGACATGACCTCGCTGATCGGCAACAACGTGGCCGGGATGGTCTTCGACGCGGCCAAGTCGCTGGACCGGGTGACGATAACGGTCTACCAGTCCGCGGCAGGCGACAGCATCCTGGACTGGCTGCGCAGCGCGGTGGACAAGCTGATCAGCGCGCTCGGCAACGCGATCTACTTCCCGTACCTGGCGCCGGTGGTCATCCTCGGCGCGATGTGGCTGGCCTGGCAGGGCCTGATCCGCAAGCGCGCCACCCGGACCATCGAGGGCACGCTGTGGATGGTCGTGGCCGCCACCGCCGCCATCGCGCTGATCGGCCGGCCCGCCGCGTTCACCGGGGTGGGGACGACCGTGTCGGACGGCACCACCGCCGTGCTCAATACCGCGTTCGCCAGGCTGCCAGCCCCGGCCAACAGCAACTGCCTGCCGGTCACCGCGGGCGACCCGCAGAGCGTCACCGCCAGCTACGCCTTCACCTCGGGTAACGGCCTGGTCGACGAGAACGCCAACGAGCTGTGGTCGGTTCTGGTCTGCAAGCCGTGGCTGTACGGGGAGCTCGGCACCACCGCCTACGCCCCGACCGGTAGCAGCACTCAGACCGTGGTCAACACCTACGGCAGGCAGCTGCTGTGGGCGCAGGCGATCGCGGCCAACGAGACCCCGGCTCCCGCGCTGATCCAGGCCAAGCAGGACACCTACACCGGCATCGCGAACTCCATCCAGCAGAACAACCCCGGCATCTACCCGCTGTTCCAGGGCGACCAGTGGACCACCCGGCTGGAGATCGCCTTCGCTGCGATGTTCGCCGCGCTGGTGGCCGGCCTGCTCATCTTGCTGATCGCGCTGACCCTGATCGTGCTCAAGCTCGGCTTCTTGCTGCTGCTGGTGGCCGGGCCGTTCTTCCTGATCATCGGGACCCACCCGGGTTTCGGCCGGATCGTCGCGATCCGCTGGTTCGAGATGCTCGTCGGCGTGCTGATGAAGCAGGTCGCGATCGCGATCGTGCTGAGCGTGCTGCTGTACTGCTACTCGCTCATCATGGGCACGTCGGACCAGGTGCTGCCGTGGGCGCTGAAGATCCTGATGATCGCGCTGGTCACCGTGGCCGTGTTCATCTACCGCAAACCGTTCACCCACCTGTTCTCCGCCGTCGGCTACGGCACCCTCGGCTCGGCCGAGCGGGCGGAGTACAACCTGCGCGAGGCGGGCTTCACCTTCCGCAGGTCGACGCTGGACGCCGCTACCCTGGCCATCCCCGGGGTGGCCGGCTACCGGGCCGCCCGATGGGCCCGCCGCAACCCGGGTCAGGCCGCGGCGCTGGCGACCGGGGTAACCGCGGGCGCGGGCGCGTCGGCGGCCGCGTCGGCTGATGCGGCCGCCGGTACCGGGACCGGGCAGGCCGCCACCGGCGACGCGTACGCGTC
>JASHYW010000025.1 GCA_030042885.1 Streptosporangiaceae bacterium
AGCGAGCAGGTCGACATCCCCGCGGCCGAGTTGGTGGACGCGTTCCTGCCGCCGTACGAGCCGCGTCAGGTGCTCGATCCCGCCGATCTGGTCTCGATCGGCGCCATGGTCGGCCCGGAGGCCTTCACCGAGGTCCGTTACCTGGCCTACCGGCGGATGGAGCAGGCGCTCGAGGTCATCCCCGCGGTCGCGGCCGAGTTCCGCGCGATCTTCGGCCGGCCGTCCGGCGGGCTGGTGCGGCCGTACCGCACCGAGGACGCGGAGATCGTCGTGGTCGCGCTCGGCTCGGTGCTCGGCACCGTCAAGGACGCGGTGGACGAACTGCGCGACGGCGGAATGCGCGTCGGCGTGCTCGGCATCAACACGTTCCGGCCCTTCCCCGCGCAGGCGGTGCGCGAGGCGCTGGCAGGTCCGCGGCACCTGGTTGTGCTGGAGCGGGCCATCGCGCCGGGTGCCGGGGGCTTCGTGACCGGGGACATCCGGACGGCGCTCGCCGGGTCTGTGCCGCACCTGTCGACCGTGGTCGCCGGGCTCGGCGGCCGCGCGGTCACCAGCAAGTCGCTGTGCGCCATGCTGGCGGACGCGGCGGCCGGCGAACTCGAGCCACTGACGTTCCTCGACCTCGACACCAGCCTGGTCGAGCGCGAGCTGGCCCGGATGCGCAGCACCCGAAGGTCCGGCCCGAGCGCCGAGAACATACTGCGCGACCTCGGCATCACCGCGTCCAAGATCGGTTAGGAGACCAGCCATGCCGTATCAGCGGATCAAGTTCTACCAGACCGGCAGCTTCGCGGTCGGAAACCGGCTGCTGGACCCCGAGCAGCGCAGCGTCCAGTCGCGCACCGAGCGCTCCAACACGCTGACCTGCGGGCACCGCGCCTGCCAGGGCTGCGGCGAGGCGCTCGGCGCACGCTACGCGCTGGACGCGGTGATGCGCGCCACCGCGGGCAAGATGATCGCGGTCAACGCCACCGGCTGCCTGGAGGTCTTCTCCACCCCGTTCCCCCAGACCTCCTGGCAGATCGCGTGGCTGCACTCGCTGTTCGGCAACGCGCCCGCGGTCGCCTCCGGCGTGGCCGCGGCCCTGAAGGCGATGGGGCGCACCGACATCCGGGTGGTCGGCCAGGGCGGCGACGGCGGCACGGTCGACATCGGCCTGGGCTGCCTGTCCGGGATGTTCGAGCGCAACGACGACGTGCTGTACATCTGCTACGACAACCAGGCGTACATGAACACCGGCGTGCAGCGCTCCGGCGCCACCCCGCCCGCCGCGCGGACCGCGACCACGCAGGCGGTCGGCCGCGAGCCGGGCAACCGGTTCGGCCAGGGCAAGAACGCGCCGCTGATCGCGATGGCGCACGAGATCCCCTACGTGGCCACCGCCACCGTGGCGGACCTGCGCGACCTGGAGTACAAGGCGACCCGGGCGATGGACTTCCGCGGCGCCCGCTACCTGCACATCCTGGTGCCCTGCCCGCTCGGCTGGGGCAGCGACCCGGCCGACACGATCAAGGTCGCCCGGCTGGCCACCGAAAGCGGCCTGTTCCCGGTGTTCGAGGCGGAGACCGGCGAGGTGGTGAACTGCACGCCGATCCGCCACCAGGTGCCGGTCACCGACTACCTGCGGATCCAGGCCCGCTACGCGCACCTGTTCCGGCCCACGGAGCGGACCGACGTCATCGCCAGGATCCAGGCGGGCGCCGACCGCAACATCAGGCGGTTCGGGCTGCTGCCCGACCATCATTCGTCCGAACGGGCCGTGGTTCCCGCTTCCGCGCCAGCTGAGGGGCAGTGACGTCATGGACAAGCCATTCGCGATCACCCTGGACGTCGGGTCCAGCCGGGCCAACCACACCGGCGCCTGGCGCACCGAGCGGCCCGTGTACGTGCACAACCTGCCGCCGTGCAACGATGCCTGCCCGGCCGGTGAGAACATCCAGGAGTGGCTGTACCAGGCGGAGGAGGGAGGCTACGAGGCAGCCTGGCGGCAGATCATGGCCGACAACCCGCTCCCCGCGATCATGGGCCGGGTCTGCTACCGGCCGTGCGAGACCGCCTGCAACCGGGCCCAGCTGGACTCGGCCGTGGGCATCAACTCGGTGGAGCGCTTCCTGGGCGACGAGGCGCTGCGTCGCGGCTGGAAGGTTCCCGTCGACGCAGCGCCGACGGGTAAGCGGGTGCTGGTGGTGGGGGCCGGGCCGTCAGGCCTGTCGGCCGCCTACCACCTCACCCGCCTGGGCCACTCGGTGACGATCAAGGACGCGGGCGCGGCACCCGGCGGCATGATGCGCTACGGCATACCGAAGTACCGGCTGCCGCGCGACATCCTGGACGCCGAGATCAACCGCATCCTCGACATGGGCGTCACGCTCGAACTGGACACCACGGTCACCGACATCCTGGCCGACCTCGCGCCCAGCGTCGGCGGCCGCGCTGAGGGCGGCTTCGACGCCGCGTTCGTCGCCGTCGGCGCCCACATCGGCAGGCGCGCATACATCCCGGCCGGCGACTCGGCCAGGATCCTGGACGCGGTATCGGTGCTGCGCGGGATGGAGGACGCCGCGCCGCCCATGCTCGGCCGCCGGGTCGCCGTCTACGGCGGCGGGAACACCGCCATGGACGCGGCGCGCACCGCGCGCAGGCTCGGCGCTTCCGAGGCCGTCGTGGTGTACCGCCGGACCCGTGAGCGGATGCCAGCGCACGACATCGAGGTCGAGGAGGCCCTGGAAGAGGGGGTCAGGATGCGCTGGCTGTCCACGATCAAGCACGCCGAGGCGGGCAAGCTGGTGATCGAGAAGATGGAGCTCGACGACACGGGGTTCCCGCGACCGACCGGAGAGTTCACCGAGCTCGAGGCGGATTGCGTGATCCTGGCGCTCGGCCAGGATGCCGACCTGAGCGTGCTCCAGGACGTTCCGGGGATAACCTTCTCCGACGGCGTGGTCGAGGTCGGGCCCAACATGATGACCGGGCACGCCGGGATCTTCGCCGGCGGGGACATGGTCCCGGCCGAGCGGACCGTCACGGTCGGCATCGGCCACGGCAAGAAGGCAGCGCGCAACATCGACGCGTGGCTGCGCGGCGGCAGTTACACCGTGCCGGACAGGCACACGCTCGCCGCCTTCAGCGGGCTCAACACCTGGTATTACGCCGACGCTCCGGCCACCGTGCGGCCGACGCTGGAGGCCGCCCGGCGGATCACCACGTTCGACGAGGTGGTCGGCGGGCTGGACGAGTCGACTGCGCTGTTCGAGGCGCGCCGCTGCATGTCCTGCGGGAACTGCTTCGGGTGCGACAACTGCTACGGCGTCTGCCCCGACAATGCCGTCATCAAGCTGGAGCCGGGCACGTACGAGTTCGACTACGACTACTGCAAGGGCTGCGGCATGTGCGTGTCCGAGTGCCCGTGCGGCTGCATCGAGATGCAGCCCGAGGAGATCTAGGCCGCGGTGATCCGGCGGCCGGTGATGCGGGTCGGGACGATCCTGATGAACAGTTCCCTGGTGCCGCCGGCCCAGGGCTGGACGCCGGCCTGCGCGGCGGACTCGCGCTCGGCCTCGGAGTCCACGTGGTGGGCCGGTCCCTGGATCAGCACGCTCCAGCCCTGGCGACTGGGCACGTCGAAGTCGTCGATCTCGAACGCCACCATGTAATCGCCGCCCGCGATCCCGGTCTGCAGGTCCTCATCCAGCGCACTGTGCCGCGCGGTCCGGAACACGATCGCGCCGTCGTGCCACTTGTAGTTCACCGGCAGGACGGCAGGGCCGAACCGGCTGAGGTAGGCGATACGGCCGATTTCGCCCTGCGCTATCAGCCGCAGGGACTCGGCCTCGTCGAGCTCGGTGAGCGTGCGGTCGGACATGCCTGATCCTTCCCGGTGCGGGCTGCTCGCCCGGTCATGACCCTAGCGCTGTCACGACCTTAGCGCCCCCGGGCCTGCTTAGTACCCCCGGGCCGCGCGATGACCTTCAACCCGGGCAGTACGGACCTTCGGCCCTGCACTCCGTCGCCGCTGATGACAAGGCTGGTGATGGGAGACGAAGGGGGTGCTCGCGATGAGGTCCACCGTCAGGGACGTCATGACCACCCGCGTCATATGGGTCAGGAAGGACGCCTCGTTCCGGGAGATGGCAGTCGCGTTGCGCGAGCACCGGGTCAGTGCGTTCCCCGTCCTGGACGAGGGCGGAAAGGTGGTCGGCGTCGTCTCCGAGGCCGACCTGCTGACCAAGGAGGCCCTGGACTCCGAGCCGGAGGGAATGCCGGGGATGATCACCGGCATGTTGCGCCGCAAGGAGCAGGAGAAGGCGCGCGGGGTCACCGCGGGCGACCTGATGACGAGCCCCCCGGTGATTGTGCGGCCCGAGGACACCGTCGAGCACGCGGCCCGGCTGATGTACACGCGCAAGGTCAAGCGGCTCCCGGTGGTGGACGCCGTCGGCCATCTGGTCGGCGTTATCAGCCGTGCGGACGTGCTGGCCGTCTTCGATCGCTCGGACAGGGAGATCCGCGCCGAGATCACCAGCGAGGTGATGCGGGATGAGTTTGGCATCGACCCGAAGGGCTTCAAGGTGACCGTCAAGGACGGCGTCGTGACCTTGGAAGGCACGCCGGGCAACCCGGGACTTGGCCATGAGATCGTCCGCAGGATCCGGCACGTCCAGGGCGTGGTCGCGGTGCGCGACCGCCTCAGCTACCCGTCTCCCGGCTGACGGGCCGGGACGGACCGAAGGCCACCAGAAAGGACGCAACGATGAAGGTCACCGTCAAGGATGTCATGTCCTCCGAGGTAGTGGCGGTCAGGCGCGGCGCCTCATTCAAGCAGATGGCGGCCAGCCTGCGCCGGTACCGGATCAGCGCGTTCCCCGTCATCGACGACGAAGGGAAGGTGATCGGCGTCGTCTCCGAGGCCGACCTGCTGGCCAGGGAAGCACTGGCCGACGGCCAGGCCGGGATTCCCGGCGCGGTCACCGGCCTGCTGCACCACAGGCAGCATGAGAAGGCCTATGCCCTCACCGCGGGCGACCTGATGACCCACCCGGCGGTGACCGTCAGGCCCGACGACACCGTCGAGCACGCCGCCCGGATGATGTACACCCTCCAGGTCAAGCGGCTCCCCGTGGTGGACATGGGCGGTCACCTGATCGGCATTGTCAGCCGCTCCGATGTGCTGGCCGTCTTCGACCGCCCGGACTCCGAGATCCTCGCCGAGATCACCGACGAGCTGATCCTGCACGAGTTCCTCATCGACCCGGCCATGTTCATGGTGACGGTCCGCGATGGTGTGGTGACTATTCAGGGCAACCTGGAGAGCACGAACCTCGGCCGCGAACTCGTGAACAGGATCCGGCACGTCCGGGGCGTGGTGGCCGTCCGCGATGAGCTCACCTACCCGCCTGCCGACCGGTCGATCGCGGGTCTGTACTTCTGATCCGGCGACCAGGCGACCCGGAGGCAAGCGAGGAGGTTAGAGCATGAACACGGCGCAGGCCGCCAGCCCGGTGTACGCGCTGCTGGCCGACGGTAGCACGGTCGAAATCCGCCAGGCCGGCCCGGCCGACTTCGACGCGGTCAAGGCCATGCACCAGGCGATGTCGCCAGACAACAGCTACCTGCGCTTCTTCAACCTCAGCCGGATGGCGGCCGAGACCGAGGCCCGCCGGATCTGCCGAGAGCCACGGCCGGGGCATGTCGCGCTGCTCGCGCTGTCGGATCGCGAGGTGGTGGGCTGCGCCAGCTACGACGTCCCGGCCGAACCGGGGTCCGATGGCGGCCGGTCCGACGGCAGGCCCCAGGTGGCGGAGGTCGCGTTCGCGGTGGCGGACCACATGCACCACCGGGGCATCGCGACGCTGCTGCTCGAGCATCTGATCTCAATCGCCAGAAGCCACCAGATCACCATCTTCACGGCCGAGACCCTGCCCGAGAACACGGCGATGCTGCAAGTGTTCAACGACGCCGGCCTGCCGGTGCACCGGCACTACGCGGACGGGATCATGGAGCTGACCTTCCCGCTCCCCAGCGACGAGGGCGGCACCGACCTCGACAGCTACCTGAACGCCGTGGCCGAGCGGGAACGCCGCGCCGACAGCGCCAGCCTCCGGCATGTGCTCGCGCCGGAGTCGGTGGTGGTGATCGGCGCCAGCCGGCGGCGGGGCACGGTGGGCCGGTCGATCCTGGACAACATCCGCACCGGCGGGTACGCCGGCCGCCTGTACGTGGTCAACCCGCGCGCCCGGCAGATCGGCGGCGAGCACTGCCTGTCCTCGGTGCTCGAACTGCCGACGCCGGCCGACCTGGCGGTGATCGCCGTGCCGGCCGCGGCGGTGCTGGATGTGGCCGAGCAGTGCGGCCGCCGCGGCGTCCGGTCCCTGGTGGTGATCACGTCCGGGCTCGACACGGCGGCCTGCGCCGACCTGCTCGCGGTGTGCCGCAGGCACGGGATGCGGCTGGTCGGCCCGAACTGCTTCGGCGTGGCCGTGCCCGCTATCGGCCTGGAC
The DNA here is from genome assembly GCA_030042885.1 of Streptosporangiaceae bacterium. The sequence continues at coordinate 6,498 of JASHYW010000025.1, forward strand.
GCCACGTTCGCCGCCAGTCATCCGCAGGCCGGTGTGGTTGGCCTGGTCATACAGTCCGGCGGTCTTGGCTTCGCCCTGGTGGATCACCTGTCCCGGCTCGGCATCGGGATCTCCTCGTTCGCCTCGGTGGGCAACAAGCTCGAC
>JASHYW010000171.1 GCA_030042885.1 Streptosporangiaceae bacterium
CGCGTGAAGGAGGCACTTCGCGATCCGTGGAATAAGCCCACCGGGAAGCCGAAATCCCTGGGACTTTACCAAGCGGTCGAAGCAGCCTGCATGTACCTCCGGCAGAATGCCACGCAGGAATTCATCGGGGACATGCGGGACACGTCGCAGCCCACCATCTCCCGCTACGTGGCAGAACTGGTGCCTGTCGTGAAAACGGTGCTCGAGGAATTCGTGCCGTCGGCCGAGGAGGCCATCGAGGTAGTCAAGGGCCGTGTTGTCCTGGTAGACGGCACTCTGGCGCCCTGCTGGTCCTACGAGGAGCACCAGGAGCTGTGGAACAAGAAGCACAAGACCACGGGCTTCAACGCGCAATTGATATCCCTTCTCGACGGGACTGCCGTCTGGATATCCGGCCCGCTGCCCGGGAAGACTCACGATGCGAAGGCATTCAAGGAGACCGGGGCCGCCGGTATCGTGAAAGAATCCGGCGGCGGATTCGGAGACAAGGGCTACCAGGGCAGCGGCCTCGTCACCCCGAAGAAGAAGCCGCAAGGCGGCGAGCTAACCATGTCCGACAGGGAATATAACTCCCAGATCGCGTCGTTTCGAGCGCCGGTCGAGAGGCTTGTCGCTCACTTCAAGAACTGGAAGATATTCTATTCTGACTATCGCCGCCCGTATTCTACCTACGACGATGCATTCGATGCCGCCCGCGGACTTTTCTTCTTCTCAATCACATGGGATTTTGAATAACGCTCCACGTCTCTTTACCTCTCCCAATCCGCCACTTGAGCTGTCTTGGTTTTATGCGGTGATTCTAGCCAGTTCGTTCGGTGGCACCGCGGATATCGAGCGGGCCGAGAAGTATTGGAAACGCGCGGAGGATCTAGCCGCCAGCCCGATGGAGGGTCTAGCCGCACGCCGGAAGGTTAGAGCCAATCCCAGTGCCCAGATTTATACGCTCCGTGCCATGGGACAGTTTTACTATTATCTCAGCGATAACACCAGAAACGACAGTAATCTCAAGCTGGCAAGGGATACCTTTGAGAAGTCTCTTAAGATCCTTAAGCCCGAACTCGACGGCGCTAGTGTGACTTATGGATTGAATTCGCAGACGCTTCTAATATGGGCTCAGCAAGAGGATCTTCTTGGAAATACTGAAAAGGCAGCGCAACGCATGCGCGAAGCATGGAAATTGTCCAGGAATATACCAAACCTCGGGGGCCGTCAGCAGGCGAAGCTTCAGATTGCTGACTTCATTGCCTTCGGGATGTGCTACGAAAGTGACCCTAGTCGGTTCGATCGCTATGGTGCATTGCCCCAAGACCTCGCCGATGAGGTATCAAAACTGCTCTCAAAAACCGAATCTAGCAGCCCAGCAGCCTGAATTCACCTATCAGCGGCCAGCCACATCGACGAGGCCCGTGCTTGGCTCGCGAGCAGCTCCTAGGCCGCCCGCACGGAATCCAGCCCCTCAAGCAGTCCGCCCTCGTGACCATGATTGTGACCAAGACACCTCGGAACGCGCCGGACGTGGCGAGACGGATTAAGATGGCATCGTGTCGTTGGTCGAGGCCAACATGGGTGCGAGCAACAGGCCGGGATGGGCTGCGACGGCGCTCGGCTTGCTCATAACCCAGCGATGTACAGCCGCAAACGGGCAACGATGGGCAGCGGAGTGTCGCTGGTTTGTGCAGTAACTACGTCGCTAGGGCTGTCTAGGACCATCGTGCGGCCAGCGCTCCTTAGGCGTGACCACCATCCCGACCCCAGGGACGGCCACGAGGTAGCCAGCCGTTACCAGCCATGCGTGCGCTCGTGCCGCCGTCTCACGCGCTATGCCGAATCGGGTCGCAAGTTGGTTGCGCGACTGCACCGGATGGCCCGGCGCCCACTGTCCAGCGATGATGTCAGCCTCAATCATCCTCGCTACCTGGAGATATCGCGGGACTCCTGAGAGGTCATCAAGATCATCAGGCACGCTGGCCACCCTAGTTGACCAGGTGGAATAGGTGGCCTATAGCCCGGACCAAGTGGACTAGGTGGACTATAATCGAGCGGTGATCGACTGGGCCGAGCAGCAGCTAGCGGTACTGCGTCCGAAGTACCCGCATTGGGATATCTGGTATGTCCGCACCCTCAAGCCCAAGGGCATCGTCTGGTGTGCGCGGCCGGCAGGGTCGCCGATCGCCACGATCAATGCCGACAGCCCAGAGTCCCTGATCGCTGAGATACGGGAGCAAGAAGCCGCGCTGTAGGCGCGGCGCTTTCCTGCGCCACTGACACCACCGATATCGCACGTCAACGACGAGGCGTCACTACCGCTGCTCTAGTGACACCACTACGGGCTGGCTCGCCGCTGGGACTCCCCGCCACCAGGTCAGCTTGCGAGCTTGTCCGCTTCGTCGATCAGTTGCTTAGCCCGCTGGAATGACACTCCGAGTGCCTTGCCGACGTCCTGCAGCGGCAACCCTTCGTCCCGAAGGCGCCGTGCTGCGCGTCGTACCAACTGCGCGGCCTGGGCCTGGCTGTGCGCTGCTTGTTCTCGGAGTTCGGCAGACCGGTCGAGTTCGGCGCGGACGTCGGCGGGAAGGGTGAGGGTGACGTCAAGGTCGAACGAGTCGGCCGGGATGTCATCCATGATGGCGATGAGGTCGCGGGCCATCGGCTCGACCTCGCGCAGTGTGCGCGCCTGGGTGGTGCGGGCGACCTCGGGTACGCGGATGCGCCAGACCTTGCCGTCCCGGTCGACCTCGGCGTGGTAGGTCCTCAGTTCCGCCACCAGCCTTTCCCTAGCTCAGCTTCGCATTCGTGGAGGATGTCCTCGGTGGTCCGCTGCCCGATCTCGGCGTGCCGTGGGATCGGGATCTTCACCGATCCGAGCCAGAAGGTGTCGTGCTTGGTGCCCTTGACCTGCCTCCACGAGACGCCTTGCCGCCTGGCTTCCTGCCTGATCTTCTTGATGAGTTCGGACCGCCTCACACGCCTCCTCTAGTGCGGGGTTGAACTGCTATTTCAAGTACGCTCTAGAATACACCAGCGCCGGTCGCCGGTCGCGCGACTTGCCCAATGCGTGCCCAGATTGCGGTCGTCCTTGACATCTGCCCAGGTCAGAGCGTTATGGCCGGAGGTCTGTAAAACCGTCGGCTTCGCCTACCCAGGTTCGAACCCTGGACCTGCCACTACCAGCGAAAACGGCCCCCGGGCTGCGAAAACGCGGCCCGGCGGGCCGTTTCTTCTCCCTCGCGCCATGTATCAGAATGTGTCACCGTGGGTCGATGTGGCGCAGTGGTTGCGTACATATGGTGTACAGCGAACGGCCGGAAGGAGCGGTGCGTATAACCGCTCGCTTTACCGATCCGCGCCCGTTTTGTACCTTTCGCGGCCGCCCGTGCCGCTCGTCTAACTGGTGTCCACGGCGCATAAGGTCCGCTGGTTCTTCGCCGTCCTGCTCGCGCCGGGTGGCTGGCCGGGCCTGCTCGCCCCTGCGGCCGGCAGGGGCTGGACTGGCACGCGCCATCTCGCCGGGCTGTCACTGCGGCGGTGTATACGGCCTCGAAGACATCACTTTCGCCTGCGCCCGGCACCACGACAGCATCCCACAGGGCGGCCTAGCGCCACTTCCCGGCAAGCCAGACGGCACACCCTGACCGTGGGAAGAATCGGCCTTGCGGTAGATGCTCACGGCGCATTACCTCCACGATCAGGGCACGATACCCGGGACGGCCGTTGAGGTTGCAGGGGGAGCAGTGCGGACCGCGAGTGTAAACGTTGAGCAACCATGGTTCCCTGTCGCTCGTGTCGTTCGCGTCGGTGACATGCCACCGGCCACCTGGGTCAGGGCGCAGGACCGCCGCTGCGGAACCGCTCCCAAGGCATAGCAGGGCCCGCCCATACTGGGGCTCATGTCTCAAGACATTGATGTCTTTCCTTCTTCTGTGACGATCCCGACGGCTGGTGAGTTCACCAGCGGGCTGCGGCATCTGCTCCAGGCGCACGCTAGCAGCGCCGTCGTGCGGGCGGCGTTCGGGGAAGCAGGCGTCAGCGACCTTAGCCCGCTGGTCGAGCTTCTGGACGAGACGCCCGGCCGGAGCAGGCCAGCCCGCAGCAGCGACCCCGCGGTCCTGCTGTCGATGCCCGGGTACGACTACGGCTGGATCTCCCTGGACGCCCGCAGGATCGGTTTTGATTTCTACTTCCGCGATGATGACCCCGAGTCCGTCCAGGAGTACATCCTGACCGACATCGCGCCACGCGGCACCGGCCAGCCAGGACGCGCCGGCTACCCCTTCGAGGCGGCCGCCCGGGCCGGACGCTGCTGGACCATGCGCCTGCAAGCCACCCAGCCCTTCGGGGCACGCTTGCCCGCCGGGTTCGCCGCCACGGCCCTGGCCGGCTTGACCGCGGGATTCCTGTGGTCCGCTGACGGCGGCGCCGACCACCACCGCATGCCCGCCAGCCCCGCGACCTTCCTCGACTGGTACCCGGAATGGATCACCGGGCAGATGGCCAGAAAGCCCCGACCGACCGCCAGGGCGCAAGGGGAGGCGTAGCTCCCATCCTCTCGGTCTGCGGGCCGACAGCGGCTGACTTCTGGTGTACCTACGGTGTACCTCGTACTGACCTGCGGAGCGCCCGGATGTGGCGTCTGACCCCGGACCTGTATGGGCACGTCGTCACGCTAGACAAACCGGGCCGGGTCCGAAGATTTCAAGCCAGCCTCCTATGGCGCGGTACTGAACGTAGAGTTAAGCTAGTATATCGATAGAGAAAATCGAGAAACTAAACCTTTACTATTCTGACAAACGAGGCGAGGGGTTCATGACCGGTGAAGCGCCACTGGCGGCGGACGAGATCCTGGACTGTACCGGCCTGGCCTGTCCGCTGCCGGTCGTCAAGACCTCGCAGGCGATCAAGAATCTCGGGCCAGGCCAGGTGCTTGAGCTGCTAGCGACCGATCCGAGCGTCGAGCCGGACATGAGAGCCTGGAGTCGGCGCACCGGCAACGAACTGCTCGCCGTCTCGGCCCGCGACGGCGTCTTCCACGTCCTGATCCGCAAGCAAGCCTGACAGGGCCGGCCATGTGGTCCGACGAGCAGCGGGCGAAGGTCCTCTAC
>JASHYW010000172.1 GCA_030042885.1 Streptosporangiaceae bacterium
ACCGCTCGTAATCCACCGGGGAGACCCGGCCCAGCGCGGAGTGCCGGCGGTGGTGGTTGTAGTCCTCGATCCAGGCCGCGACCCCGGCCCGGGCGGCCGCCCTGGTCGCGAAGTGCTCGACTCGCCGCAGCTCGAATTCCACGGTCGAATGCCACGATTCGATGACGGCGTTGTCCAGCGCCGACCCGGGCCTGCCCATCGACTGGGAGACGCCCAGCCGCTGGCAGGCGGCCCGGAAGACGCCCGCGGTGTACTCGCTGCCCTGATCGGTGTTAAGCCGAATTCGGCTTAACACCGATTATGCCGAGGTTTGTGTTAAGCCGAGGAATCCTGATTCGGCCATGTCGCGTGGTCTTGTCCGTTTGATTCCCCGGCTTAACGATGTGGTGTTACCGCAGGCTGTAGAGGGCTTGTAGCTTCTCCTTGGTGAGGCGTTGTCCGGCGGGGACGTCTGTTGCGGGGGTGGCGGCGTTGACGGCCGCGCGCATCATGTCGATGGTGGCGAAGGCGTAGAACGCGGCGGTGGTCGAGGCGTTCTCGTGGCCGAGGAGCCGCATGATGATGGGCAGCGGGATGCCTTGCTGGTAGAGGTCCATGGCCTTGGTCTTGCGGAGCATGTGGCAGTGGATGTTCCCCGGCAGGGCGGGGCAGCTCGCCCGGGCTGTCCAGGCGGCTTGCCTGAGTACGGACGAGACGGTGTCGGTCGAAAGTCCGGTCGGCTGTCCGTGGTGGAGGCTGTAGAACACCGGCCGTGTCGCAGGTAGCTTCGCCGTGTCCGGGTGGAATTCTGCGAGGTAGACGCGCAGGTGCTCGATCGTCTTGTCGGTCAGCGGCACGATCCGGGTCTTGTTGCGTTTCCCGGTGAGGCTCACGTGCCCGGGTTTGGCCAGCGACAGGTCCTGGAGCGTCAGCGCGGTGATTTCGCCGACTCTCGCGGCGGTGTCGTAGAGCAGGATGAGCAGCATCCGGTTCCGGCGTGATTTCGCCGTGCGCCCGGTGAAAGCGGAAAGGACGGCCCGGGTCTCGGCCTCGGTGAGGTATTCGATCGGTTTCCTTGGTGCGGAGGGGGCCTTGAGGGTTCGTGCCGCTTGGCTGAGCGCGATGAGGGCGATGTCCTCGGCGGCAGCGTAGGCCAGGAACGCCTTGATGGCGCTGAGCCGCAGTGTGATGGTTCGTGTGGCGTAGTGCTTGTCGTCTGCGAGCCAGGCCATCCAGGCTTTGAGGCGTTCCCGGCCGAAATAGTCGAAGCTCACCTTGGCGCGGTCGATGTGTTCGTGGCCGGTGAGGAAGGCCAGGAAGCATTCCAGGCTGATCCGGTAGGCCTCTATCGTTTTCGGTGAGAGCCTGCGGATCGTGGGCATGTAGGTGTGCAGGTAGTCCCTGGCGAAGGAGAAGAAGTCCGGCGCGCAGGTTTGCGGGTCGTGCCTCATTCGAATCCGGCCTCCGGCAGCACCGAGCCGCTTCCCCGCGTGATGTGCGCGTAGGCGTTCATGAAGTCGGGCGAGGTGTGGATGTAGTAGTAGGTCGACTCGACGGTCGCGTGCCCCATATAGGCCGACAGGTAGGGCAGCATCGCGGCGACGTCGATGCCCCCGGCCATCCACCGTTCGATGTTGGCGTAGGCGAAGTGGTGCCGGAAATCGTAGGGCCGGGGCCGTATCCCGCCCGTCGGGCGCGGCAGTCCGGCCTGGTCCCAGATCCGGTTGAACATCACCCCGGCCGTTGCGGCGGTGACCGGTCTGCCGGTGGACGACGCGAAGAACGTCTGTCGCGACGGGCCGAACCTTGCCCTCGACGTGTCGTCGCAGGTGGCCAGCACGTCGGCGACATCGTCGCTCACGGGCAGCCTGCGGCTGCGGTTGCCCTTGGACCACATCACATCGATATGCCGCCCCGGCAGGTCGACGTGCTCGGCCAGCAGAGCGCGGGCCTCGCCGGTCCTGATCCCGCACGAGTGCATCAGCGTGAAGAACGCGACAGCCTGCCACCGCCACGGAGATGGCGTGTCAAGCAGCGCCGCGGCGGCGAAGAACGCCTCGATCTCGCCCCTGGTGAGCAGGTAGGGATGGGCCGGCACGAAACCGGCTCTCCACTCATCCGGCAGCACGCAGGCGCCGGCATCCCCGTGCGCGCGGAGCCATCGGCCGAAGTCACGGATATACGACATCCACGACCGGTAGCGGCCCGAGGTGGAAAGCTGCGCCGTCACCCAGCCCTCGACGGTGTCCCGGTCGAGAACCCTCCGGCCGTGTTCGGCGCAGTAGACGTCGAACCGCTTCAAGTACCAGATCCGCGAAGCTCCGCAGAAGCCCATGCTGCACTTGAACTCCACGTACTCGTCCAGCCGCGCGGCGAACGCACTGGTGAATCCGTGGCTGGTCACGGCCGTGCACCTTCCGGCACCGGCAGCACGCACCGGAGCAGCCGGTCATCATCGACGCTCATGTACTGCCTGGTGGATTCCTCGCTGGCGTGGCCGAGCACGGCCGAGATCGTCGGCAACGGTGTGGCGGCCCGCAGCATCCTCGACGCCGCGTTGTGGCGCAGGAAACGGGTTCCCGCCTTCACACCGGCCACCCCGGCGGCGCGGAACACCTCCGCCGTCACCCGGTGTATTGAGGCGTGATCGGCC
>JASHYW010000173.1 GCA_030042885.1 Streptosporangiaceae bacterium
GGCAGGAAAACCAGCGAGCCGGCTCCGGCCCGCCACGCCTGGTCCCCGCCTCCCTCGAATTGGCCGCCCAGGCCGAGGAACGCCTGGTCGCTGGCCTGGTGAATGTGGGGCGGCGGCGCGAAGCGGGCAGGCGCCCGGTGATCGACGATGCTCAGCCGGCCCTGGCTGTGGTCGCTGCCGACCTGGTTGATCGTCAGGCTGTTCAAGAACCAGAACGCCTGCCCTTCGTCGGCTGCCAGGACGAAGCCGCCGGTCCTGGCCTGGGTATCAGAATGCATTGCCTGCTCCTGGGTGTACATGGCTGGTTCCCTTCGCTGGCGGCGCTGGCCGGTCGCGGCCGCGCCGCCGTTTCCGGTGGTGCCGCCCGGGCGGATGGCCGGGCCTTTGACACGGGGGTCAGCCAAGCTCTTGGCGGCTGGTGGTCAGAAGGCCTGTGGTGCGCGCCGCCGGTTCCGCGGCAGACCCGGCGGGGCAGCCGCGTTCACGGTGATCGCGATGCGGGTTGCGGCCAGCCTGGCCGCAACGTCCTGCCCGGCGTCTGGGACCGCCGGTGACGGGTGGTTGCCTGCGGCACCGCTGTCGGCCTGCCCGGCCGGGCCCGCGACCGGGTCCCTGGGGATCCGGGCGCGGCTGGTGTCCTGCCCGGGCCGACGGGCGCATCAGGCGGTGGTGGCGGTGGGCCCGGGAACACCGACACCGCGCGGACGTTCCGGAACTCTTGAGGTCACCGCAACGGGAACTTCCACCACCCCACCCACCAGCGAGCCAGTAACAGGCGTGAAGGCCCGGGAAGATTCTTCCGGACAGTTCATGCGAACATCACAAGGCGGGTCGCGAAACGCAGCCGATCGGCGATGAAGGGCACGCCTCAAGGTCTGCCGATATCGTCGACAGGCTGTACAGGGCTTCGACTCTGATGCCGTATCAGAGACATAACCGGCAAATCTGCATGGCTCGCCGCGGCGATCTCGCCATCCTGAAGAGAGCACCGAGTCGGCGATCTGATTTCCTACCAGAACGATGGGAAAGGCCGCACGGTGATCGCCGACAAGATTAGCGATATACAGGCAAGTGCATAGACATACGGGAGCCCAACGCCCGCTCCTCAACAGGCAGATCCGGACGTCGGCTGACCGTCGGACCAGGCCATGCGCGTACGGGCACACAGATCGCCCGGTTCGGCACGACACCGGGTGGCTACCTTGGCGGCTAATTAGGTAGGGCGGATGTCGCGCGCCATATATCGAGTCGGCCGCTACCGTCCGTGACGCGAGCCTGGATAGCCGCGAGTCGTGTGGAGCCGCCATGGCGAGCATCTCGGCGCCAGCCCGGCGAGATGGACGGGATTGGCCCTATCGACCCGGAACCTGGAGCAAATACATCCGATTGTTACCGATCCCAGGTGCGAGCCGACCCTCGCCTGATCGCTACGGTCCTGCGGTGGTCGAAGGCAACGCTATGGGGCGAGCCGACGGTGCGGTGGCGTCGCGCCATAGTTCGTTCGGGATAAAGGCCTTCCTCAGAAAGCGGCAAAGCGGCGCGGCACCCCCGGAATGACGGTCACCGGTGAGAGCATGGATTCCCGTCAAGTTCGCGGAGGAGGGTCGGCGTGACGGACGGGCGGACGGGACGATCGGGCGAGTGGGACGCGCTGGAGCTGTACGCGTCACTGCTCGCCAGCCTGGGAGGCGGCGTCGGCGACGGTGCGGGCAGCGTCGGGGCGCTTGTGGACGAGCATGTGTCGCTCCTGGTGGACGAAGCCGTCAAGGTATGGAGCAGGCCGGGATTCGACACGTTCCTCTCAGTTCCCGCGCTCCGGTTCACCCCGTTCGACTACCAGTTGCAGGCGGCGCGAAGCGCGCTGCGCCGGATGCGGGGGCGAGCGATACTCGCCGACGAGGTGGGACTGGGCAAGACCATCGAGGCCGGGCTGATTCTCGCTGAGCTGCGGCTGCGCGGGCTGACCGACCGGACGCTGGTCATCACCCCGGCTGGGCTCGTGGCGCAGTGGCAGGAGGAACTCGAGCGCAAGTTCGGTGTGCCCACGACGATTCCCGGACAGGACGCGGATCGGGGCGTACTAGTCGCCTCGCTGGCGGCCGCCCGTCGTGACCCGCTGAGATCGCAGCTGACAGCGGAACCCTGGGACCTGATCATCGTCGACGAGGCGCACCGGGTCCGGGCGCCGCGCAGCGCTTCCGGGCAGCTGATCCGCCAGCTCAGGTCGCGCTACCTGCTGCTGCTGACCGCTACGCCGGTAGAGAACCGGCTACAGGACCTGTACGAGATGGTGAGCCTGGTCGCGCCCGGATTGCTGGGGACCGCGGCCCAGTTCCGCGCGGCCCACGGCACCGCGCCGCTCACCACGCCCGGCAGCGAACCACGCAACGTCGCCGCGCTGCGCAAGCAGACCGGCGAGGTGATGATCAGGCACCGGCGCAGCGAGGTTAGCGTGCTCTTGCCGCAGCGTCTGGCCGAGACGGTACGCGTCGAGCCGTCCGGCGCCGAACGGCAATGGTACGCCGACCTGACAGCACGAGTCCGCGCCGAGGGCAGGACGACCACGCCGGCGCAACGGCTGACCCTGCGCAGCGTGGCGAAGCTGGCCGGGTCGAGCCCCGCCGCGGCGGCGCCCACCCTGGCCAAGATCGGCTGGGACGACCTGGCCCGGCGCGGCTCCCTGCTTACCGCCCCGGCGAAGGTCGCGGTGCTGCTCGACCGGCTCGGCCGGTTCACCCAGGCGGGGCAGAAGGTCCTGGTGTTCACCTCGTTCCGGCAGACCCTGGAGCTGCTGACCGATCAGGTGCCGGGCGCTGCAGTCTACCACGGCAGCCTGCCGCGCGCGGAGAAGGAGCGGACGATTGCCGCTTTCCGCGACGAGGCCCAGGTACTGTTGTCCACCGAGTCCGCCGGGGAGGGGCGCAATCTCCAGTTCTGCCACGTGATGGTGAACATGGACCTGCCG
>JASHYW010000026.1 GCA_030042885.1 Streptosporangiaceae bacterium
GGGATGAACGCGTCCGCGCCGATGCCGTACACCGTGTCCGTGGGCAGCACGATCACCTCGCCGGCCCGCGCCGCGGCCACGGCGGCGTCGATTCCCGCGGTGCGCTCCCGCGGGTCCCGGCAGTCGTAACGTGTGCTCATCTAGCCGCCGCTCCTTCACCGGGTCCGGCGGACCAGACCGAGGTGACGAAGCGGTCACGGCCGGCCAGGTCCTTGTTGTTGCGCGTGTCCCGCCAGCCGGATTCCTCGCCGAACACCCAGTACACGGCCGCCCCCTGCTGGGCGCCGTGCTCGACCGCCACCAGCCCGCCGGGACGCAGCAGCCGCCGCGCCGTGCGCTCCAGGGCCCGGATGGCGTCCAGCCCGTCCGCGCCGCTCCACAGCGCGGCGGGAGGGTCGTACTCGCCGACCTCCGGCGGAACGGACGCCCCCACCGGGATGTACGGCGGGTTACTGATCACGAGGTCCACGGTACCGTCGAGTTCGCCGAGCGCGTCACTGAAGTCGCCGGAGTGCAGGATGACCCGGCCCGCGGTGTAGGGCGCGCTCTGGCCGTAGCGGGTGATGTTCCGCTCGGCCCAGGCCCGGGCCAGCGGGTCCGCCTCGACCGCATGCACCCTGGCCCTGGGCACCTCCTGCCCGATCGCCAGCGCGATGGCGCCCGACCCGGTGCCGAGGTCGGCCACCACCGGTTCGGCCACGTCCATGTCGCGCAGCCTGGCGATGGCCCAGCCGGTCATCACCTCGGTCTCCGGCCGCGGCACGAACACGCCGGGTCCCACCTCGAGCTCGAGATAACGGAAGTGCGCATGACCGGTGATGTGCTGCAGCGGCTCGCGCGCGGCCCGGCGCGCGATATCCGACCAGAACCGCGCGTCGAAGGCGCAATCCGGCACCGTGTGCAGCTCGCCGCGCCTGACCTGGTGGACGGCGGCCGCGATCAGCTCGGCGTCGTTCCGCGGCGATTCCACCCCGGCCTCAGCCAGCCGGGCGGCGGCCAGCGCCACCTCGTCAAGCAGCAGGCTCATCGTCGCCGGAGACCCTGGAGGCGCCGGGGGCCGCCGCCCCCGGCGAGGCCAGCTTCGCGGCCAGGTCCGCGGCCGCGAGCGCGTCGATCACCCTGTCGAGATCGCCGTCGATGACCTGGTCCAGGTTGTACGCCTTGTAGCCGACGCGGTGGTCGGAGATGCGGTTCTCCGGGAAGTTGTAGGTGCGCACCCGCTCCGAGCGATCCACCGTGCGGACCTGGCTGCGCCGTTCCGCGGCGGCCTTGGCGCCGGCGTCGGCCTCGGCCTGGGCCAGCAGCCGGGCGCGCAGCACGCGCATGGCCTGCTCCTTGTTCTGCAGCTGGCTCTTCTCGTTCTGGCAGGACACCACGATCCCGGTCGGCAGGTGGGTGATCCGCACCGCCGAGTCGGTGGTGTTCACGCTCTGCCCGCCCGGCCCCGAGGACCTGAACACGTCGACCTTCAGGTCGTTGTCGTTGATCTGCACCTCGACCGGCTCGGCCTCGGGCACGACCAGCACTCCGGCGGCCGAGGTGTGAATGCGTCCGGAGGACTCGGTCACCGGCACCCGCTGCACCCGGTGCACGCCGCCCTCGTACTTCAGCCGAGACCAGGCGCCGTCGTGGCCCTTGCCCTTCACCGCGACCGTCGCGTCCTTGATCCCGCCGAGACCGGTGACGGTGGAGTCCAGGATCTCGGTCTTCCAGCCACGCCGCTCGGCGTAGCGCTGGTACATCCTGAGCAGGTCGCCGGCGAACAGCGCCGACTCCTCGCCGCCCTCGCCGGCCTTGACCTCCAGGATGATGTCGCGCCCGTCGCTGGGATCCCGCGGCACGAGCAGCTTCTCCAGCTCGGCCTCGAGTTCGGCCCGGCGAGCGGCCAGCTCTTCCGCCTCCTCGGCGAAGGCGGAGTCCTCCCTGGCCAGCTCGCGGGCGGCCTGTTCATCCGCTGAGGTCTGCTGCCACTCGGTGTACGCGTGCACGATCGGGGTCAGCTCGGCGTAACGACGACCCAGCGTGCGCGCCCTTTCCTGATCGGAATGCACGCCCGGATCGGCGAGCGCGTGCTCAAGCTCCGCGTGCTCGCTTACCAAGTCGCCTAGCCGGTCAAACACTGAATTTCCTTTTCTACTGAACGGGCCGTGGTATCACCGCCCGGCACGCCCTGATCCATGCCCAGGGCAACGCCGCAGTCCGGCGTGGGTCACGCCATGGTGACAGGAGCCGGACCCGGTCGCGGCAGAGCTGGGATCCAGGATGGCTGGATCCCGGCTCGCGAGGCTACTTCTTGTCGGCCTTCTGGCCGGATGATGTCTTGCCGAAGCGCTTCTCGAAGCGGGCCACGCGGCCCCCGGTGTCGAGGATCTTCTGCTTGCCCGTGTAGAACGGGTGGCAGTTCGAGCAGACCTCGACGTGAATCGAGCCGCCGGGGGCGGTGCTCCTGGTGGTAAAGGTGTTCCCGCAGCTGCAGGTCACCGTGGTGACGCTGTACTGGGGGTGGATGTCTGCCTTCATGACAACTCCTGCCTCGAGCGGTCGCCGGGACGCCCGTGCGGGATCCCGGGGGCGGGTTCATCCCCGGGGGCCGACACGGCGCGGGAACCGGTACCGCATGGTTGCGGCTTTCTAGTGTGCCAGACCCTGAAACCAGATTCCCTGACCCGGCATTCCCCGCCGGCCCGGCAGGCCGGCGGGTGCTGAAGCCGGGCGTTCAGAACGCTGGCAGACGGTGAAAACCCGGTTTCATGCCGTGGGCGGCGGCGTCAGGAGCCCAGGGTGGTCTTCTGGACCTGGAGCAGGAACTCGGCGTTGCTCTTGGTCTTGCGCATCTGCTCCATGAGCAGCTCGAGGGCCTGCTGGGGCTCCAGGGCGTGCAGCACCCGGCGCAGCTGCCAGACGATCTTGAGCTCCTCCGGGGCGAGCAGGATCTCTTCCTTACGGGTGCTCGACGCGTCCACGTCGACCGCCGGGAACAGCCGCTTCTCCGCGAGCTCACGGCGCAGCCGCAGCTCCATGTTGCCGGTGCCCTTGAACTCCTCGAAGATGACCTCGTCCATCCGGGACCCGGTCTCGATCAGGGCCGCGGCCAGGATGGTCAGCGACCCGCCGTGCTC